>JANLRV010000109.1:0-29681 GCA_031361905.1 Actinomycetes bacterium | reverse complement strand
CGATCCCCGCCCAGGCTTGCGAGCAGCGTGTCAAGCGCTGGCGCTTGACACGCGTGTGGAGTCGGCTGCTATCGAGCAGCCGACGGAGTCCAGCCATTCACGAATCATTCCGTGAGAGCTTCGCCGCCGAGGGAGCTGCCTGCGAGGTGCGCGGTCTCGAACCCGGCCTCGTCCATCGCGCGCTCGACCGCATCGGCGAGCACGCCGTCCGTCGGCTCGCACGTGATCGGCGGCCCGCCCGCGTGACCCGGAAGCGTCGGAGCCAGCACGTCGTGGTGCCGCTCGAGCACCGGCAGCACGAGCTCCCAGGTGCGCCAGGTACCCGTGAAGCCGTGCAGGCAGACGAGCGGCGGGCCGGCGCCCCGCGGTGCGATCGGGTGAACCCGGAGTCGCTCAGCGACTCCCGCCGGGCACCCAGAGCAGCTCCTGGCCGGGCCCATTCGCGCCGCGCGCGAGCAGGAACAGCAGGTCGGAGAGCCGGTTGACATAGGTCACGACGCTCGCGTTGATCGGCTCGCGCGCCGCGAGCGCGACGATCTCGCGCTCGGCACGGCGACAGACCGTCCGCGCGAGGTGCAGGTGGGCCGCCGCAGGCGTGCCGCCCGCGAGCACGAACGACGTCAGCGGCTCGAGCGCCTCGTTGACCTCGTCACAGCGCTCCTCGAGCCAGGTCACCTGCCCGGGCTCGACGCGCAGCCGCGCCCGCTCCCGTGTGGACTGGCGATCCGCGCGCTCCTCCTCGGGCACGCAGAGATCGGCGCCGAGATCGAAGAGGTCGTTCTGGATCCGGGCGAGCCACGCGTCAAAGCCGTCGGGAAGGGCGTGCGTGCGCACGATCCCGAGCACGGCGCCGAGCTCGTCGGTGGTCCCGTAGGCGGCGATCCGGAGATCGGCCTTGGAGATCCGGCGACCGTCGCCGAGGCTCGTCTCGCCGGCGTCGCCGCCTCGCGTGTAGATGCGGTCGAGGCGCACGATCGGTTGGTCAGCCATCCGCCAACGGTACCCGCTCGGGACGAAGGACTCGACGAGCCTAGACCGTTGTAAGCGAAAATTGGCGTGTTGCTTCGCGGCGTCGGATTCGTCACGGCCGCTTCACGGTTTCTCGCTGGGCCCGCGCCGCGCGCCCACCGAGAAACCGTTGCGCTCCGCGATCTGCCGGCTTGAAAAGGCCTCAAGCCTTCCCTACGCCGGCAGATCACGTCCGAGAGCGACCGCCACTCCCGAACCAACACACCAATTGACGAACAACGATCTAGCCGCGGACGCGGAGCTTGCGCGTCTGCTGCTGCCGTCGCCCGAGCTCGTCCGCGATGCGCAGTCCGATCGTGAGCTTGCCCCACTTCGGGCGTCGCAGCTTCGTCGTCACGGTGATCACGCCGTTCGCGCGCACCGAGCACGGCCGCCAGCGCCCGGAGCTCATGCGGAAGCTGCAGCTCGCGAGCGGGTCCGTCGAGCGGGAGCTGAGACGAAGCATGACGCGATGCGAGCGCTTGATCTTGCGGACGGTCGCCGTCAGCCTGCTGAGCTTGAGCGGCAGCACGAGCGGCAGGCGGACCGCCACCGGAGGGCTGCCGGGCGCGGCGTTGCCGGCCGCGTCGATCGAGACGACCATGTACGAGATCGTCTTGCCATCCTTGCTCTTGGGCGCGGCATCGATGAAGGAGGCGCCGGGCGCGACCGCGATCGGCGTGATCCCGCCGTTGCGCAGGATCCGGTAGCCGACCACGGCTCGATCGTCGATCGCGGGGAGCCAGCTGAGCGAGACGGTTCCCTTCGCGCTCGCCTTCGCCGTCACGCGCTCGATGCGCGAGGGCGCCGTGACGTCGCCGACCAGCGTGTCGACGGTGATCTCAGGGCTGCGGTTCGCGTTGCCGTCGACGGCGACCAGCGAGTAGTGCCGACCGCCGCGCGGGACGCCGCGGTCGACGTAGGTGTAGACGCGTCCGATCGGCGGAGGGTTGTCCGTGAAGGAGGTCGTCGGCGAGACCGTCGCGAGCGGAGCACCGTCGCGTGCGATCTCGAACGACGCGACCCCGGCGTTGTCGGAGGCGGGCGTCCAGCGCAGCGTCACCTCGTCCGGGTCGGCCGGCGTCGCCGTGAACGTGCCCGGCGTGCTCGGGGGCGTGAGATCGGTGGGCATCGAGACGCGCACCGTGGCGCCGCCCGCGTCGAGCGAGAGCAGCTGCACCGTGACGCCGTTGGCGGCATCCGTGAACGTCTCCCCCACGAGCAGGGGCGCGTTGTGCCAGTCGCTCGATGTCGCAGCGTGCGTGTTCACGAGCAGCGAGTGCGGGTAGCTCGAGCTCGACCACGCATCACGCCGGATCATCACGCCGCGCACGGCCGGGTCTGACGCCCCGTAGTTGTCATAGCTGCCGCCGGCCGCGCGCACGTCGATGATGTAGCTGCGGCTGTCGTCGATCGGGATCGCCAGCGCCCGGATCCCGCTCGACTGCTCGAGCGGTGAGACGTGGTAGTCGCCCGCTTTGCCGAGCACCTGCACGCCGCCGCCGAGCACGCCGATCTTCGACTTGAAGAGCGCGCTCATCTGGCGCGTCGGCGTGAAGTAGCCCATCGGGTCGAACGGATCGCCGTACTGCACGTTCGCGTTCGTCTCGGGATCGATGCAGCTTCCCGCGAGCGGGCTCGCGACGGGCGCCGGGCCGCAGTCGAGCTTGCCCGCGTGGTAGACGCCGAGGTTGTGCCCGAGCTCGTGCGCGAGCGTCGCGAGGTCGAAGCTCGCACCTCCGTTGACCCAGACGTTGCGGCCGCTCACGATCGCCTCGCCGCTGAACGGGCAAGCGGGCGTGTCGGGCATCACGACGATCACGTGCTGGTAGGCCGTGAGCGGCTTGCCGGAGGCGGCGGCAAGCGTCTCCGCCTGGGTCAGATAGCGATCGTCGTCGCACGTGCTCGGGGCAATGCCCGATGCGTTGAACGGGCCGAGCACCTCACCGCTGAAGCCGATCTGCTGGAACGTCTGCTCGCGGTAGTAGTGGTCCACCGAGCCCGCTCCCGCGCCGAACATCACCGCGCTCGCCGTGGCCGGCACGAGGTCGGCCGGTGCCACGTTCGAGCCCATGATCACGACGGCGGTCGAGCGCTGGACGAGCGCTGCCCGGGTGGTCCCGGCGGCGCGCACGGGAGCTGCGGCGGCCAGCGCCTCGACCGTTCCGGTGCCCTTGAGCGAGAGGTGGCCGGCATCGCGCTGGACGCCCGTCAGGCGCACTCGCGTGCCGGGCGTCAGCTCGGCCGCGCGCGCCCCGGGCGCGATCTCGATCGTGCCGGACGCCGTCTCGAGCTCGTAGCGCACCGTGCTCCTGCCGCCGGCGAAGTCGTCACCGTGCACGACGCGGACGGTCCCGCTGCGCGAGCTGTGTTCGGCGCCCGTGCTGGCGGACGCGAGCGCCCACACGGGAGCAACGAGCAGCACGAGGCCACCCGCGCACGCGGAGACGAGCTGACGGCGTTGCAGACGCACACCTGTATATACGTCCGATCTGCGATCGGGCACGACCCCCGAACGGGTGTTTCAGCCTGGATCCGGCGTTGGGAGGGTTCGCTGCAGGCTGACTGAAACCAGCAGAAAGCACACACACCCAGGAAACGGTCAATCCAGGCTCAGTGCAGCGCGGAGCGCCGCACGACGGCCGAGCGCGTGCCGGACGAGACGCGCAGCATGGACGAGAACGCGCTCGCGTTGCCTGCTGCGTCGACCGCGACGATCGAGTAGATGCTCTGGCGCCCGAGCGGCACCGGGCGATCCGTGAAGGTGCGGTCGCGCGTCGTCGCGATCACCCGCGACCCGCGCCGGATGCGATAGCGCGCGATGCCGACGTCATCGCTCGCCCCCGACCACGAGAGGCGGACGCGGCCATCCGCGAGCCGTCGCATCAGCAGACGCGTCGGCGGGCGCGGCGCGGAGCGATCCGGCACGCGGATCACGGCGACGGCCGACGGCGTGCCGACGTTGCCGGCCGGATCGACCGCGATCACCCGGTAGCGATACGTGTGCCCGCCCGGAACGCCGGTCTCCTCGAACCCGTAGACGCGACCGATCGGCGGCGGATTGTCGGTGTAGGACTCGAACGACGAGACGGTGGCGACGTCCGCGCCATCCCGCTGCACGCGATAGGACTCGATCCCCGTGTCGTCGAGGCTTGCCGGCCAGGCGAGCTCGACCGAGCTCGAGCCGACGAGCTTCGCCGTGAGCGAGATCGGTGCGGCAGGCGGATTGTGCTCTCCGGTGACCGTCACACCCACCGTCGCGCCGCTCGCTGAGAGCGAGAGGAGCGTCACCGCGATGCCATGGGGAGCATCGGTGAACGTGCCGCCGACCCGCAGCGGAGCATCTCGCCAGTCACCCGACGTCGCAGCGCTCGCGTTCACGAGCAGCGTGTGCAGGTCGTCGCCGGACCAGGCGTCTCGGTGGATCAGCACGCCGGTGACCGCCGGATCCGTCGGTGCGAACGCGTCGAACCCGAACGGCCGCCGCAGCTCGATCGAGTACGACCGCCCGCCGCCGAACGGGATCTCGAGCGCTCGCACGCCGGCGGATCCCTCGATCGCCTGGAGCGTGTACGCGCCCAACTGCCCGATCACGTTGATCGCGTCAGCGGGAAGGATGCCGATCGCGCGACGATGCACGGCGTTCATCTGCCGCAGCTCGGGCGCCCCGCCCATCACGTCGTAGGGATCGCCGTACTGCACGTCGTCACTCGTCTCGGGGTCGATGCAGCCGCTCGCGATCGGCTCCACGGTGGGCACGAGCACGCCGGCGGCGTCGTGGCAGACGAGCGCGGCCGCGTGCCAGAGGCCGAGGTTGTGGCCGATCTCGTGCGCGACGATGCGGGTCGTGAACGGGCCGTTGACGAACACCTCGCCCTGCGTCGACGAGGGGGAGAGCCCGACGTACGCGGCCGCCTCGTAGTGGCAGCCGTCGCTCCTCGGAAAGTCGACGATCACGTGCTGGTAGGCAGACAGGTTGACCTTGTTCTGCGCGGCAAGCGAGCGCGCGAGCGCCATCCAGGCGTCGTCGGGACACGTCCCGGCCGGGATCGCGGGCACGGTCCACGGCCCGAACACGTACCCCGTGAATCCGAGCGCGCCCGCCGACTGCTCGCGATAGAAGGCGTCGACCGAGGTCGTCGCCGAGAACATCGCGGCCTCGACATCACCGGGCTGCGACGGGACCGGGGCCCCCTCGGCCGTGACGATCAGCACCGCGACCGTGCGCTGCGACGGGATCAGCGCCGCGGGAGCCGCAGCCGCGAGCGTCTGCACGGGCGCCGCGGTCGCAAGCGAGAGCGCCCCCGAGTCGAGCAGGTGGCCACTCAGCTCAACGCGTGAGCCGGGCATCAGCTGATCGGCATGCTCGCCGGGCTCGACGGCGACGAGGCCGGTCGCCGTCTCGAGCTTGAAGCGGTCGCGCGGCGCAGAGCCGTCGAAGCGATCCGCGTGCAGCACGGTGACGGTGCCCGAGAGGTGCGTCAGGCGCGAGGAGCCGAGCGCGCTCGTGGCCACCGGTACGGCGAGCAGCGTCAGAGCGAGCGCGGTCGCCGCGACGATCCTCCTGCGACCTCCTCGTGCCACAGCATGATCATGCCCGATCTCGGGAACACGACAAGGTGGGCCTGGAGGGTGTTCGCTCGCGGCGGCGCCGAGCTGCAGGAAGCCCTACCGTGCGTGGATGCCCTCGGGCCGCCTGACGATCAGCGAGGCCGCCGCCGAGTTCTCGGCGCGCGGCGCGTACTGCAACACGGCGAGCATCGGCCTCCCTCCCGCTCGCGCGCTCGAGGCCCTCGCCGGCGCGCACGAGGCCTGGCGCGTCGGCGACGCCGAGCCGGCCGACTACGACGCTGCGGTCGCAACCTCGCGCGCGCACTTCGCGACGCTCAGCGGCACGACGGCCGCGCGCGTCGCGATCGCGAGCCAGCTCTCGACCTGCACGGGGCTCGTCGCCTCCGCGCTCGAGCCGGGCGACGAGGTGCTCTGCGCCGAGGGCGACTTCACCTCGGTGCTGTTCCCGTTCCTCGCCGATCCGCGCGGTCTCGCGGTCCGGCCCGTCCCGCTCGAGCGCATCATCGAGTCGATCCGCCCGTCGACCCGGCTCGTCGCAGTCAGCGCGGTGCAATCGGCCGACGGGCGCGTGCTCGACCTCTCAGCGCTCGCCGACGCCGCCGACGCGAACGGTGCGCTCACGTTCCTCGACACGTCCCACGCGACGGGCTGGCTGCCGGTCGAGAGCGAGCGCTTCTCGGTCACGGCCTGCGCGGCCTACAAGTGGCTGTGCTCGCCGCGCGGCGCCGCCTTCATGACCGTGCAGCCCGAGGTGATGGAGCAGATCGCGCCGAGAAACGCGAACTGGTACGCCGGCGAGCAGCCCTGGAGCTCGATCTACGGTCCACCGCTCCGGCTCGCGCACGACGCGCGCCGCTTCGACCACTCGCCCGCCTGGCTCTCGTTCGTCGGCGCCGCCCCGGCACTCGAGCTGCTCTGCGCGGTCGGCGTCGAGGCGATCCACGAGCACGATCTGACGCTCGCAAATACGCTGCGCGAGCGTCTCGGCATGCCCGCCTCCGACTCTGCGATCGTCTCGCTGCAGCGGCAGGGCGGCGAGGCGGCGCTTCGCGGCGCGGGCGTCCGATGTGCGATGCGGGGAGGCGCGATCCGCCTCTCCTTCCACCTCTACAACACGCTCGACGACGTCGAGGCCGTGGCGGACGCGTTGGCGTAGTTCCTACGGGTACTCGTAGAAGCCGCGGCCGCTCTTGCGACCCAGGCGGCCCGCCTCGACGTAGCGGCGCCAGAGCGGGCAGGGGCGGTACTTCGGATCGCCGAGGCCCTCGTGCAGCACCTCGAGCACGGCCAGGCACGTGTCCAGACCGATGAAATCGGCGAGCGTGAGCGGCCCCATCGGGTGGTTCATGCCGAGCTTCATGGCGGTGTCGATCGCGTCGCGATCGCCGATCCCCTCGGCCAGCACGAAGACGGCCTCGTTGAGCATCGGCAGCAGGATCCGGTTCGCGATGAAGCCCGGCGAGTCGCTCGACTCGACGCAGGTCTTGCCCATCGCCTCGGCTGCGCCTGTGACCGTGCGGATCGTCTCGTCACTCGACTCGAGCCCCCGGATCACCTCGACGAGCGGCATCAGCGGCGGGGGGTTCATGAAGTGCATGCCGCAGACGAGCGCTGGGCGCTTCGTCGCCGCCGCGATGCGGCCGATCGGGATCGAGGACGTGTTCGAGGCGAGGATCGCCTCGGGCTGCACGATCTCGTCGAGCCGCCTGAAGAGATCGAGCTTGAGCTCCACGTTCTCGCTGGCGGCCTCGATCACGAGCTCCGCGTCGGCGCACGCGCCGAGCTCGGTCGCACCGGCGATCCGGGCTGCGATCACGTCCGGTGCCTCGGTGAGCTTCGCTTTCTCGTGGAGCTTCGCGAGCGAGCGGGCGATCGTGGCCTGCCCGCGCTCGACGGCCGCGTCCGAGATGTCGACCATCGTCACGCGCATCCCGGCGCACGCGGCCACCTGGGCGATCCCGCTCCCCATCTGGCCCGCGCCGATCACGAGCACTCTCATGCGCCGACCTCCACGAGCACGGCGTCGCCCTGACCGCCGCCCGAGCAGATCGCGGCGAGCCCCCGGCCGCCACCGCGCCGCCGCAGCTCGTGCACGAGCGTCAGCAGCAAGCGCGCGCCCGATGCGCCGACGGGATGGCCGTAGGCGATCGCGCCGCCGTTCACATTGACCCGATCGGGCGAGACGCCGAGATCGCGTGACGACTGCAGCGCGACCGACGCGAAGGCCTCGTTGATCTCGATCAGCGCGAGCTCGGAGGCTTTCCAGCCGGCCTTCTCGAGGGCGATCTGGGCGGCCAGCGCCGGCACGCGAGCGAGCGAGTCGTGTCGGTTCGCGGTGTAGCCGACCGCGACGATCCGCGCGAGCGCCTCGTGACCGCGCTCGCGCGCCCACTCGGCCTCGGCGAGCACGAGCGCGGCGGCGCCGTCGTTGACGCCGGGCGAGTTCCCGGCGGTGTGCGTCGGGTGCTCGGGGACGAGCGGCGCGAGCGAGGCGAGGCGCTCGAGCGTCGAGTCGCGGCGGGGACCCTCGTCGACGTCGACGAGCTCGACTCCCTTGCGGCCCTTGATCTCGACCGGCACGACCTCCTCGCCGATCCGGCCTGCGTCGATCGCCGCGATCGCGCGCTCGTGCGAGCGCACGGCCCACTGATCGAGCTCGGCGCGCTCGATCCCGAGCTCGCTCGCGATCTCGGAGGCCTGCTCGTACATCAGCTTGCCGCTCCACGGGTCACGCAGCCCGTCGACGAGCAGCGCGTCGAGCAGCGCCGCGTCGCCGTAGCGATAGCCCGAGCGCGCGCGCGGGAGCAGGTACGGCGCGCTCGACATCGATTCCATCCCGCCCGCGAGCAGCACGCGGTGGTCGCCCGCGCGGATCAGCTGGTCGGCCAGCGAGGCGGCGCGCATGCCGGAGGCGCAGACCTTGTTGATGGTGTCGGAGCCGATGTGCTCGGGTATGCCCGCAGCGAGCGAGACCTGACGGGACGGGATGTGACCGACGCCCGCCTGCACGACGTTGCCGAAGATCGTGTACTCGAGCTCGTCCGGGCGCACGCCCGAGCGCTCGATCGCCGCGACCGCGGCGCGCGTGCCGAGCTGCACGGCAGAGACGCGTGCGAGCGAGCCACCGAGGCGGCCGAAGGGTGTTCGAGCACCCGAGAGGATCACGGTCTGCGGCATCCGGCCAGGGTAGATGATCGCGTGATGGCGGAGCCACAGATTGCTACTGTGGAAACGTGCAATTCGCGTTCAACGGTGACGTCCCCGAACCGCTCGAGTCGTTTGCCACCGGGCTTGCCGCCGCGCTCCTCGATCGTGGCTACGAGCGGCTCCCCGCGCCCGCGGGAGCACGCCTCGTCCTGAACTTCATCGACCGCGAGGCGCCGCGCCCCTACCGGCGCTCCGACAAGTCCACCTTCGTCGCCTCGATCTGGCACACGGACCACATCCCGGATGACTTCATCCCCGAGGCCTACCCCGTGCTCGTGCGGGCGCTCTCGAACCTCGCGGTCTGTGTCGAGCCAGGCGTGCGCGCACGCTTCCTCACGCCCGAGCAGGGCAACTACGCCATCGAGTCGCACGGCGACGAGACGCGGTTCCTGCGCGAGATCGCCGAGCGGCTCGCACCGCTCGCCGAGTCGACGCTCGTCGTCGACAACATCTTCGTGCCCGATCTGGAGCCCGAGCTGTGGGGCGGCGACGAGCACACCGAGGCGCTCTGGCGCGCCGGCCAGCGTCTCGAGGCGCTCGGCCTGCTGCCCGCGCCGTTCCCGATCGACGAGATTCTGCCCGAGCGCGACCGGCGCCAGCTGATGCGGCTCTACTCGATGGGCGGGCTCTCCTACGGCAACCTGTCGGCGCGCAAGGACGACACCCGGTTCTGGATGAGCGCCTCCGGCGTGGACAAGTCCGACCTGCGCGAGATCGGGCGTGACGTGATGCTCGTGACCGACTTCGACGAGGCCAAGGAGGCGATGCGCATCAGCATCCCGCCGGGCATCGAGCCGCGCCGCGTCTCGGTCGACGCGATCGAGCACTGGAAGATCTACCGCGAGCACCCCGGCGTGGGGGCGATCATGCACGTGCACGCGTGGATCGACGGGATCGAGGCCACCGAGATCAACTATCCGTGCGGCACTGCCGAGCTCGCCGATGCCGTCGCCATCCTCGTGCGGCAGGCGGACGATCCGAACCAGGCCGTGATCGGCCTGAAGAACCACGGCCTCACGATCACGGGGCCGAGCCTGGATGAGATCTTCGAGCGCGTCGAGCCGCAGATCCAGCGGCACGTGCCGATGAGCTAAGCCTGGATCCACCGTGGGCTGGGTTCGTGGCGGGCCTGCTGGTGGTCGTCAGGACGGGCTGCGCTGTCGCAGGCGCGGCCGGACGCCTCGGCCAGACAGCGCAGCCCGGAGCGCACCACGCGGGTGGGAGCCCGCGAGCGAAGAGAGCTTCTGAGACGCGCTGCGGGTGCCCGGCTTGACAGCGGCGCGCCTCGCACGGACACTTTCTTCCGATGACCTCCGCCATCTCGACCGCGACCGCTGCCCGCTCGACGGGCTCGTGGTGGTGGCCGTGCCGGCGGAGCGTCGACTGACTGCGGCTCGCGCCGCATGACGCGTCCGCCGAGCCTCCCACGGGAGGCTCGTTGTGTTTTTCGATCCCGCCTCACGAAGATGACGATGACCGCCGACCGCCGAAAACCGACCGTTCGAGAGCTCCCGGCCGACCTGCTGACGCCGGTCGCCGCCTTCCTGCGCATCCGCGAGGGACGCGAGCGCGGATTCCTGCTCGAGTCGGTCGAGCGCGGGCAGCAGGTCGGGCGGTTCTCGTTCATGGCCGCCGGATGCCGTGAGATCGAGGAGGGGCACGGCGACCTCTTCGGCCCCCTGCGAGAGGCGCTCGCCGAGTACGCCGACGTCGATACGTCGTCGCTGCCGGCGTTCTGCGGCGGCGCGGTCGGCTATGCCGCCTACGACGCCGTCGCCCAGTTCGAGCCGAGCGTGGTGCTGCCGGATGGCCCGGCCATCCCGCCCGTCCGCTTCCTCTCGACGCCCGTCGTGATCGTCTTCGACCACGTCCGGCAGTCGCTCATGGTGATCGCCCAGCCGGGTCACTCCGAGCAGGCCGACGAGATCATCGAGGACCTGCTCGGGCCGCTGCCCGCCGGCGTCGGACCGGTCGAGCCCGCGAGCACGACCGGCCAGAGCGTCGCGCTGCTCAGCCAGGCCGGCTACGAGGATGCGGTGCGCCGCTGCCAGCAGCACATCGGTGCCGGCGACGTCTTCCAGATCGTGCCCTCACAGCGGCACGAGCGCCAGACCGGCGCATCGCCGTTCGCGATCTATCGCGCGCTGCGGGCGGTCAACCCGTCGCCCTACATGGTGTTCTGCGACTTCGGCGACCTGCAGATCGTCTCCGCCTCCCCCGAGACGCACGTCTCGCTGGACCGCGAGCGCATCGCCACGCTCAAGCCGATCGCCGGCACGCGCTGGCGCGACGCAGACGGCGAGGCCGACGATCGGCTCGCCCGCGAGCTCGCCGCCGACGAGAAAGAGCGGGCCGAGCACCTGATGCTCGTCGACCTCGCGCGGAACGACCTCGGGCGCGTCTGCGAGCCCTCGACGGTCGAGGTCGCGCGGCAGCTCGAGGTCGAGCGCTACTCGCACGTGATGCATCTCGTCTCGCAGGTCACCGGGAAGCTCCGCGCAGGCGAGGACGCGCTCAGCCTGCTCGCGGCGACGTTTCCCGCAGGGACCGTCTCGGGGGCTCCGAAGGTGCGGGCGATGCAGCTGATCTCGGAGATCGAGGGCCGGCGGCGCGGGATCTACGCGGGCGCGCTCGGGTACCTCGGCTTCGACGGCGCGATGGACACGTGCATCGCGCTGCGGACCCTCGTCGTGCAGGACGGGACCGCGCTCTTGCAGGCGGGTGCGGGCATCGTCGCCGACTCCGACCCGCCCTCCGAGCACCGGGAGTGCCTCAACAAGATCGCCGCGCTGTCCGCAGCGATCGACCTCGCCGAGACGGGACGGTACGGGCGATGAGCAGCCGAGACCTAAGAAGCGCTAACAGAGTGCCTCGCGATGCCTGGCGGCGTCTCACTGGCGCGTGGACGGGGATCGCCTCTTGCGGTTCCGTTCGGTACTGGAGCCGCTGCATGGCGATCCCCGCCCAGACTTGCGAGCCACTCGCCAGCCAGTCACGAATCACTCTGTTAGAGCTTCGAAGCCTGGATCCACCGTTTGGTGGGGTCGTGGCGGGCCTGCTGGCGGACGTCAGGACGGGCTGCGTCGTCGCAGGCGCGGCCGGACGCCTCGACCAGACGACGCAGCCCGGAGCGCACCACGCGGGTGAGAGCCCGCGTGCGAAGCGACCGGGCGCTCAGCCGTGTGGGAAGCGGCCTGACACCGACCAGCAGGATGCGACACACCCAGCAGACGGTGGATCCAGGCTAAGGCACGACGATCGTGAACGCCTCGTCGCTCGGCTCGGGGCCGCGCTCGGTGAGGTTCCATGTGGTGATCTCGAGCGCGCCGGGCGCGCAGCGCTCGACGACGGCGCTCGTCGTGACCAGGATCGCATCGTTCAGCGAGCGTCCGGCGTCGCCGCTCGCGACGACCGGCAGGTGCGGATCGAGGCCGGGCGCGAGCGCGATGCAGTAGCTGCCGGGCGCGGCCCGGGAGAGCCCGACCACGCCTGCGTGCTCGGCTCCGGCGAGCATCGTGCCGTCCGCATTGATCGAGGCGAAGGCGCGCACGCCGCCCCGATCCTTGATCGTGACCGTCTCGCGCGAGATCACGCCCCCGGCGAAGTCGGCGGGGGTCAACGAGCCGTCCGCGACGGCTGCGCCGGTGACCGAGCCCGGCGCGAGCTTCGGCGCGGTGACCGCACGGTTTCGCAGCTGGGACGTGCCGATCTTCGTCGCGGCGTAGCCGGTTCCGCCGAGCGCCAGGCAGAGCGCGAGCGTGGCGACGGCGAGCGCGGGATCGGGACGCTTCATGGCACGCCACGCTACACCCGGATCCGCGAGGCTCCGCTCCCCGAAGGACCGGGAACATGCCGGTGATCGCGCCCCCCGGCGGCGCCCGGCCGGGAAGCCCGCTCGTGCTGCTCGTCGACAACTACGACAGCTTCACCTACAACCTCGCGCACCTGCTCTGCGAGGCCGGCGCCACGGTCGATGTGCGGCGGCACGACGCCGTCGACGGCGACGAGGCGCAGGCGCTCGCGCCGAGCCACCTCGTGATCTCCCCCGGCCCGGGCCGGCCGGTCGATGCGGGCATCTCCGGCGAGCTGATCGGCCAGTTCGCGGGCACGATCCCGGTGCTCGGCGTCTGCCTCGGCCACCAGTGCATCGTCGAGCGCTTCGGCGGGACGGTCGACCGGGCGAAGCGGCTGATGCACGGCAAGGTCGGCCTCGTCGACCGGCTCGCCCCCGACGCCCTGCTCGACGGGCTGCCGGAGCGCTTCGAGGCAGGGCGCTACCACTCGCTCGCGGCGATCGAGCCGCTGCCGGCGGAGCTCCTGATCACGGCGCGCGATGCGGACGGCGAGGTGATGGCGATTCGGCACGCCACGATCCCCGACCTGCATGGCGTGCAGTTCCATCCCGAGAGCGTGCTCACGCCGCTCGGCCACGTGATCGCCGAGCGCTTCCTGTGGCTGGGCGCACGATGATCGCGGAGACGCTCGAGCAGCTGATTTCCGGCCGATCGCTCGACGAGCACGCGAGCGAGGCCGTGATCAACGCCGTGATGAACGGCGAGGCCGAGCCGGCGCAGATCGCCGGCCTGCTCGTCGCGCTACGCGCGAAGGGCGAGACGGTCGACGAGCTCGTCGGCGCGGCCCGGGCGATGCGCGCGCACGTCGTGCGCGTGGCCCCCAAGCGCACGAACCTCGTCGACACCGCGGGCACCGGAGGCGACGGGTCGGGGACGTTCAACATCTCGACCACGGCTGCGCTGATCGCAGCGGCGGCCGGGGCGGCGGTCGCGAAGCACGGGAATCGCGCGGCCTCGTCGCGCAGCGGCGCCGCAGACCTGCTGGAGGCGCTCGGCGTCGGCATCGAGCTCTCGCCGGAGCGCGCTGCGGAGTGCATCGACGAGGTCGGCTTCGGCTATCTCCACGCTCCGGCCCACCACCCCGCGATGCGGCACGCAGGCCCCGTCCGCCGCTCGCTCGGCGTGCGCACGATCTTCAACCTGCTCGGCCCTCTGACGAATCCGGCCGGAGCCCGCCGCCAGGTGATCGGGGTGGCGGCGCGCAGCTCCGTCGAGCCGATCGCGCAGGCCCTGCACCGGCTCGGCTGCGAGCACGGGCTCGTGGTGCACGGCGAGCCCGGCATCGACGAGCTCTCGCCGATCGGGATCACGCTCGTCGCCACCGTCACGCCTGACGGCGTCGAGCTCGGC
This sequence comes from Actinomycetes bacterium, assembly GCA_031361905.1. Lineage (GTDB taxonomy): Bacteria > Actinomycetota > Thermoleophilia > Gaiellales > JALYLC01 > JANLRV01. The sequence continues at coordinate 15,690 of JANLRV010000109.1, read as the reverse complement.
GAGCTCGACGCGCGCACGCTCGGGATCGCGCGCTGCACGCTCGCCGATCTGCGCGGCGGCGACGCGGCCGACAACGCGCGCATCACCGAGGCGATCTTCGCCGGCGAGCCCGGACCGCCGGCCGACGCCGCGTGCCTGAACGCCGGCGCGGCACTCTTCGTCTCGGGCGTCAGCGGCTCGCTCGCCGACGGGCTCGCGCTCGCTCGCACGACGATCGCATCCGGCGCCGCCCACGACACCCTCGAACGACTGCGAGCATTCACGACATGAGCTACCTCAAGGACATCGGCGGCTGGACCCGCGAGCAGCTCGAGCTGCGCCGGACCACCCGCTCGCTCGCGAGCGCGCTCGTCGGCCACGGGCCGGGCGCCGTGATCGCCGAGGTCAAGCGCGCCTCGCCGTCGCAGGGCGCGATCGCGGCCGAGATCGACCCGGCCGCAGTCGCCGCGCGCTACGCGGCCGACGGCGCCGCAGCGATCTCGGTGCTGACCTCCGGGCGCGACTTCCATGGGAGCTACGCCGATCTGGCGGCCGTGCGGGCCGCAGTCGACGTGCCGCTCCTCTGCAAGGACTTCTTCGTCGACATCTGGCAGGTGACCGAGGCGCGGGTGCACGGCGCCGACGCGATCCTGGTGCTGCTCGCGCTCGTCGACGACGACCTCGCCGCCGACCTGATCCAGGCCGCCGAGGACCACGAGATGGAGGTCCTCGTCGAGGTCCACGACGAGGACGAGCTGCGCCGGGCGCTCGCGCTCGCCGCGCCGGTGATCGGCGTCAACGCCCGCGACCTCGCGACGCTCGAGATCCATCGTGGGCACCAGGCGAACCTGCTGCGGGCGATCCCGCCGGGCTTCCTGCGCGTCGCCGAGAGCGGCATCGAGACGCCCGCGCACGCCGAGGCTGCGGTCCAGGCCGGCGCCGACGCGCTGCTCGTCGGCACGGCGTTGATGCGCGACCCCTCGCTGCTCGGAGCGCTGCGCCAGGTCGCCGGATGACGCTCGTCAAGCTCTGCGGGTTCACCCGCAGCGAGGATGCGCGCGTGGCCGCCGAGGCCGGCGTGGACATGCTCGGCGTGATCCTCTGGCCGGGAACCCCGCGCGGAGCGACGTCGGAGCAGGCGGCGGCAATCCGTCAAGCTGCACCTGAGGTTGAGCTCGTCGGCGTGTTCGTCGACGAGGGGCCGGAGCGGATCGACGAGCTGATCGAGCAGCTCGGGCTCGACTGGGTGCAGCTGCACGGGCACGAGCCGGCCGAGGTGGTCGAGCGCTACCGCGGACGCTGCATCCGCGGCGTTCGCGATGGCGACGCCTCGGGCGTGCCCGCGGGGATACCGGTGCTGTACGACCGGCCGTTCGGCGAGCACGCGGACGCCGACGCGCTGGCGGCCCACTGGCGCGCCGCGGCGTCCCTCGCCGGCGACGTGATGCTCGCCGGACGGCTCGATCCCGACAACGTCGCGGCCGCCGTGCGGGCCGTCCACCCCTGGGCCGTCGATTCCGCATCGGGGATCGAGCAGGCGCCGGGGATCAAGGACCATGAGCGAATCCGACGATTCGTGACACACGCCAGGGAGGCGATCTGATGTCCAGCACGCGCGCGCAGCTCTCCGTCTTGCACGCTCCCGACGCCCGCGGGCGGTTCGGCACGTTCGGCGGGCGGTTCGTCCCGGAGACGGTGATGATGGCGCTCGACGATCTCGAGGCCGCGGCCGCGGACGCGCTCGCGGATCCCGGCTTCCAGGCCGAGTTCGCCTCGCTGCTGCGCGACTACACCGGCAGGGCGACGCCGCTCTACCTCGCCGAGCGGCTGACCGAGAGCACGGGGGGCGCGCGGATCTGGCTGAAGCGCGAGGACCTCGCGCACACCGGCGCGCACAAGATCTCGAACGCGCTCGGGCAGGCGCTGCTCGCCGTGCGGCTCGGCAAGAGGCGGATCGTGGCCGAGACCGGCGCGGGCCAGCACGGCGTCGCGAGCGCCACCGTGTGCGCCCGCTTCGGCCTCGATTGCATCGTCTACATGGGCGAGGAGGACACGCGGCGCCAGCGGCCGAACGTCACGCGCATGGATCTGCTCGGCGCCGAGGTGCGCGCCGTCACCAGCGGATCGGCGACGCTCAAGGACGCGATGAACGAGGCGATCCGCGACTGGATCGCGAACGTCGAGTCGACGCACTACCTGATCGGCTCGGCGGCCGGGCCCCACCCCTACCCCACGCTCGTGCGCGAGCTCGTCGCCGTGATCGGGCGCGAGGCGCGCGCGCAGATGCTCGAGCAGGCCGGCCGCCTGCCGGACGTCGCGGTCGCCTGCGTCGGCGGCGGCTCGAACGCGATCGGACTCTTCCACGCCTTCCGCGATGACGACGTGCGGCTCGTCGGCGCCGAGGCCGGTGGCGACGGCGCGAACCTGCACGCGGCGGCGATCACCGGAGGGAGCGTCTCGGTGCTGCACGGGTCGCGCAGCTACGTGCTCTGCGACGAGCACGGCCAGGTCGTCGAGAGCCACTCGATCTCGGCGGGCCTCGACTATCCCGGCGTCGGCCCCGAGCACGCGCACCTCGCCGAGACCGGCAGGGCTCAGTACCACCGCGTCTCGGACGCGCAGGCGCTCGAGAGCTTTCACCGGCTATGCCGTCTCGAGGGCATCATCCCAGCGCTCGAGACCGCGCACGCGCTCTACCTCGCCGAGCAGCTGGCCCGCGAGATCGGTCCCGACGGCGACGTGCTCGTCGGCCTCTCGGGGCGCGGCGACAAGGACATCGACACGGTGATCGCGCAGAGGCCCGCATGAGGATCGGCACGCCCGCGCTCGCCGTCTACCTGATGGCGGGCGAGGACCTGCCGGAGCAGGCGGCCGCGGCCGTCGAGGCCGGCGCGACGGTGATCGAGGTCGGCATCCCCTACTCCGATCCGCTCGCGGACGGCCCCGTGATCCAGCGTGCCGCCGAGGCGGCGCTCGCTGCCGGCATGACGCCGCCGCGCTGCCTCGAGGTGCTCGCTCGCACTCGCGCCGCCGTCGGCGAGACGCCGCTCGTGCCGATGAGCTATGCCGCGATCGTCGAGCGCTACGGCCTCGCGCGCTTCTGCGCCGACGCCGGCGCGGCCGGAGCGACCGGCCTGATCGTCGCCGACATCCCGCCCGAGGAGGCCGGCGAGCTATCGCAGACCGCGGCCGCGAGCGGCATCGACGTCGTGCAGCTCGTGAGCCTGACGAGCCGCGACGAGAGGATCGCGCTCGCCTGCGCCGCGAGCCGTGGCTTCGTCTACGTCGTCAGCGCCATCGGCACGACCGGCGCGCGCGCCGCGCTCGACGTCGAGCGGCTGCGCGGGCTGCTCGCCCGAGTGCGCGTGCACGCGGGAGACCTGCCGCTGCTCTGCGGCTTCGGCATCTCGCAGCCCGACCAGGTGCGCGAGCTGCGGGCAGCCGGCGCCGACGGCGTGATCGTCGGATCGGCCGCGATCAGCGCGCTCGAGGCAGGCGGCACCGCAGGGCTCGCCACGTTCGTGCGGTCGCTCGCGCAGGCGCTGTAGCCGGGCGATCTTGGGGGCGGTGGGCACCCCAGGTGGGGGGGTGGGCCAATTGGCCGCGGCTCGAACGGCCAATTGGGAAAACCCCTTGAACAAAGGACTCCACCCCCCGACCCAACCCAGCAACCACCCCGCGACGCGATGCCCGGCGCGAGCGGTCAGGCAGCGCGCCCGTACGACGACTCTCGCGCCGCCCGGACGACGTTCTTGCCGGCGCGCTTGGCCTCGTAGAGCGCCGCGTCGGTGCGCCGGAGCAGGCTGTCGCGATGCCCGTCGTAGAGGGCCACTCCGACCGAGACGGACGGCGTCTCGATCCCCTCGATCTGCATCTCGGAGACACGCGCGACGAGCTGCTCGGTGAGCGTCGTGGCCCGCGAGAGCGAGCAGGCCGCGGGATGTGACCCCTCCCATCTGCTCTATCGACGCCCGCCGGGGGTCGCCGTATCCCCCGAACGCGGGATCCGCACCTGTAGCATCGTGCCGTGTCGATGGAGGCCCTCTGCCACGAGCTTCGCGAGCGTCTCGCGACGGGGCGAGCCGGTGGCGGCGAGCGTGCCGTCGAGCGCCACCGCGCTCGCGGCAAGCTGACGGCGCGCGAGCGCGTCGACCTGCTCGTCGATCCGGGGTCGGCGTTCCTCGAGCTCTCGCCGCTCGCCGCGTGGGACTGCTATGACGGCGCCTCGCCGGGAGCCGGCATCGTCACGGGGATCGGGCAGGTGCACGGCCGCGAGTGCATGCTGATCGCGAACGACGCGACGGTGAAGGGCGGGACCTACTTCCCGCTGACCGTCAAGAAGCACCTGCGCGCGCAGGAGATCGCGCAGCAGAATCGCCTTCCCTGCATCTCCCTCGTCGACTCCGGAGGCGCGTTCCTGCCGCTGCAGGCCGAGGTCTTCCCCGACCGCGACCACTTCGGGCGCATCTTCTATAACCAGGCGCAGATGTCGGCGCTCGGGATCCCCCAGCTCGCCGCCGTGATGGGCTCGTGCACGGCCGGCGGCGCCTACGTCCCGGCGATGGCCGACCAGAACGTGATCGTGCAGGGAACCGGGACGATCTTCCTCGCCGGCCCGCCGCTCGTGAAGGCCGCCACCGGCGAGGAGGTCACGGCCGAGGAGCTCGGGGGCGGCGACGTGCACGCTCGCATCTCCGGCGTCGCCGATGCGCTCGCGGCGAACGACGAGCACGCGCTCGCGCTCGTGCGCGAGATGGTGGCGGGAATCGACCGCGAGCGCTTCCTCCCATGGGAGGTGCACGACCCCGTCGAGCCCGTCGAGGATCCCGCCGAGCTCGGTGAGATCGTGCCGGTCGACCTGCGCACGCCGTACGACGTCCGAGCGGTCGTCCGCCGGCTCGTCGACGGCTCGCGGCTCGCGGAGTTCAAGCCGCTCTACGGCGACACGCTCGTGTGCGGTTTCGCACACCTCTGGGGCTACCCGGTCGCGATCCTCGCGAACAACGGCATCCTCTTCTCGGAGGCCGCGCTGAAGGGCGCGCACTTCATCCAGCTCGCCTGCCAGCGCAAGATCCCGCTCGTCTTCTTGCAGAACATCTCGGGGTTCATGGTCGGCAAGGCCTACGAGCACCGCGGCATCGCGAAGGACGGCGCGAAGCTCGTCACCGCGGTCGCCTGCGCCCAGGTACCGAAGTTCACCGTCGTGATCGGCGGATCGTATGGCGCAGGCAACTACGCGATGTGCGGCCGCGCCTACTCGCCGCGGCAGCTGTGGCTGTGGCCGAACGCCCGCACGTCGGTGATGGGCGCGCGCCAGGCCGCCGAGACGCTCGCGACCGTCGGCGACGTCGACAAGGACGAGATCATCGCGCGCTACGAGCGGGAGGGGTCGCCCTACTACTCCACCGCGCGGCTCTGGGACGACGGCATCATCGAGCCGGTCGACACCCGGCGCGTGCTCGCGCTCGGGCTCGCGGCAGCGACGCGGGCGCCCATCCCCGAGCCGCGCTTCGGCGTCTTCCGCCTGTGATCGAGGTCGAGCGCGAGGGGTCGACGGCGCGCGTCTGGCTGGCACGTCCGCAGCAGCGGAACGCGTTCGATGCAGCACTGGTCGGCGCGATCCAGGAGACGTTCGAGACGCTCGCCCGCGACCCCGCTCTGCGCGTCGTCGTCCTGGGCGGCCGTGGCGGCACGTTCTCGGCGGGCGCGGATCTCGAGTGGATGCGCGCCTCGCTCGAGCTGTCGCAAGAGCAGAACCTCGTCGACGCGAGGCGGCTCGAGACGATGCTCGCTGCGGTCGACTCCTGCCCCGTTCCCGTGATCGGGCGCATCCAGGGCGCCGCGATGGGCGGCGGCGCAGGGCTCGCCGCGTGCTGCGACATCGCGATCGCCGAGCCCGCGGCGCGTTTCGCGTTCAGCGAGGTCAAGCTCGGCCTGATCCCGGGCACGATCGCGCCGTTCGTCGTCGGCAAGATCGGCCGTGGACAGGCCAGGCACCTGTTCCTCACCGGCCAGGTCTTCGACGCCGAGCATGCGCGCGCGATCGGCCTCGTCCACGAGCTCGCCGACGACCTCGATGTGGCCGTCGAGGCGACGATCGCGGCGATCCTGCGCGCCGGTCCCGAGGCCGTCCGGCACGCGAAGCGACTCGTGCGCGCGCTGCCCGAGGGCGACATGGCCGCCGCCATCGCCGAGCGCCGCGAGTCATCCGAGGGGCAGGAGGGACTGCGGGCCTTCCTCGAGCGGCGGGAGCCGCGGTGGTGATCGGGTCCGTCGCGCTCGCCTGCCGGGGCGAGATCGCGGCGCGCATCTGCCGAACCTGCCGGACCCTCGGCGTGCGCACGATCGCGCTGCACACCGCGGACGACGCCGGGGGGATCGCCGCGCGCAGCGCCGACGCGACCGCCGAGGTCTCGTCCTACCTCGACGCGGGCGCCCTCGCCGCTGCCGCCGCGCGTTCCGGCGCGACGGCGCTGCACCCGGGCTACGGATTCCTCAGCGAGGCGCCCGCACTCGCCGAGGCCTGCGGCGAGGCCGGGCTCGTCTTCATCGGCCCGTCGGCGGAGGTGCTCGCGCTGCTCGGGCGCAAGGACGCCGCACGCGAGACGGCGATCGCCGCGGACGTGCCGGTCGTGCCCGAGAGCGGCTTCCCGCTGCTCGTCAAGGCCGCGGCCGGAGGCGGCGGCCGCGGCCTGCGGATCGCGCGGTCCGAGGACGAGCTCGAGGAGGCGATCGCCGCCGCGCGCCGCGAGGCGGAGGCCGCGTTCGGCGACGGCACGGTGCTGTTCGAGCGCTACATCGAGCACGCGCGACACATCGAGGTGCAGTTCGCGCGCGACGGGCACGGCAGCGCGGTCTCATTCGGGACGCGCGACTGCTCGCTGCAGCGCCGCCACCAGAAGATCCTCGAGGAGGCGCCCGCTCTGCACTCGCCGCCCGGGATCGAGGAGGCCGCGCTGCGGCTCGCAGATCGGGTCGGCTACGTCGGCATCGGCACGGCGGAGTTCCTGGTGGCGCCGGATGGCAGCTTCTCGTTCCTCGAGATCAACGCGCGGATCCAGGACGAGCACCCGGTCACCGAGGCGATCTTCGGCATCGATCTCGTGCGCATCCAGCTCGAGATCGCGAGCGGCGGCACCCTCCCCGACGATCGCCCGCCGCCGGGCGGACACGCGATCGAGGTCCGCATCTGCGCCGAGGACGGCCCCGCCTTCCTGCCCACGGCGGGCACGGTGACCGCGCTCAGCTGGCCCGCGGACGCACGCGTCGATGCCGGGATCGAGGCGGGAGACGAGGTCGGCACGCGCTATGACAGCCTGATCGCGAAGCTGATCGTGCACGCCCGCGACCGGCCTTCCGCGCTCGCGCAGCTGCGCGACGCGCTCGCCGCCTGCAAAATCGACGGGCTCGCCACGAACCTCCCGTTCCTCCGCTGGCTCGCGGAGCAGCCGGAGGTGCAGGCCGATCGGATCGACACCGGGTTCGTCGAGCGCGCCGTCGGACGTGTCTCAGCCACCACCGGGCACGACCCCTGGACCGGCCACTTCCGTCTTGGCGACCCGGCGTTGCCGAAGCTGCGGATGCTCGCCCCGGTCGAGTCGTTCGCGCTCGGTGCAGGCACGGGCAGCGCACGGGTCGAGGCGCCGATGCCGGGATCGGTCGCTCGCGTCGAGGTCGGCGTGGGCGACGACGTCACCGCCGGGCAGGTCCTGATCGTGCTCGAGGCGATGAAGCTCGAGCACGCGCTGGTCGCGCCGTTCGCGGGCCGGATCGAGCATGTCCGCTGCTCGCTCGGCGATATCGTTGTCGCCGGGGCGGTCCTGATCGAACTCGGAAGTGCAGCAGATGAACCTTGATCTCGACGACGAGCACGAGCTGTTCCGCAGCTCCGTGCGCGAGTTCGCGGAAGGCGTGATCGCGCCGATCGCCGAGGAGCTCGACGCGACGGGACGGTTCCCGGTCGCCGAGGTGCGCCAGGCGGGAACGCTCGGCCTGCTCGGAGTGCCGTTCCCGGAGGAGCTCGGCGGCGCGGGCGCCGACACGCTCGCCTACGCGCTGACGATCGAGGAACTCGCGCGGATCGACTCATCGTTCGCGATCACCGTCGCCGCACACGTCTCGCTCGGGACGATGCCGATCTATCTGTTCGGCTCCGCCGCGCAGAAGGCACGCTGGATGCCGCCGCTCGCCGCGGGCGTCGAGCTCGCCGCGTTCGGGCTGACGGAGGCCGAGGCGGGCTCCGATGCCGGCGCCACCCGCACCCGCGCGCGCAGCGAGGGCGACGAGTGGGTGATTGACGGATCGAAGATGTTCATCACGAACGCGGGCACCGAGCTGTCGTCCTGCGTCACCATCACCGCGCTCACCGGCGATGACGAGATCTCGAACCTGATCGTCCCGAACGGCACGCCGGGCTATCAGCCGGGGCCGCCGCTGAAGAAGATGGGCTGGAAGTCGTCAGACACGCGTCCGCTCTCATTCGACGGCGCGCGCGTGCCCGCCGACCACCTGCTCGGCGAGCGCGGGAACGGCTTCCGCCAGTTTCTCGAGATCCTCGACGGTGGCCGCATCTCCGTCGCCGCGCTCGGCCTCGGGCTCGCGCAGGGAGCCTACGAGCAGGCGCTCGCGTACGCGCGAGCGCGCCAGCAGTTCGGCCGGCCGATCTCGAAGTTCCAGGCGATCCAGTTCAAGCTCGCCGACATGGAGACGGAGATCGCAGCCGCGCGCGGGCTCGTCTACCGCGCAGCGTGGCTGAAGGACCAGGGGCGCGCGTTCGCGCACGCGGCGTCGATCGCCAAGCTCTACACGGCCGAGCTGTCCCGCCGCGTCGTCAACGAGGCCGTGCAGGTGCACGGTGGCTACGGCTACATGGACGAGTACCCGATCTCGCGCTTCTATCGCGACCAGAAGGTGCTGGAGATCGGCGAGGGCACGAACGAGGTGCAGCGCCTCGTGATCGCGCGCGGGATCGGGATGTAGGCGTGTGGCCGGACAGTGCCTGACAGGCACTAGCTGGCCACACGCCAGACGATCCCCGTGCCCCAGTCTGCGACGAGCATCGCGCCGTCCTTCAGGAACAGCACCGCGAGCGGATGGTCGAAACCGGTCGCGAAGCGCGTCACCCTGGCCTTCGCGCCGCTCACGTCGACCCGCACGACGGAGCGGCCGTGGCGGTTCCCGTAGTAGGTGCCCCAGAGCGCGATGTAGGCCGCGCCGTCCGGCCCGAACGCGAAGCCGTCGGCGGAGCTGTGCGGCTCGAGCTCGGCAACGGCGGGCTCGCTCCCCGCGCAGCCTGCGCCCTTGCGGATCCCGTAGCAGCCGGGGAAGCCATAGCGCTTGCCCGGAACGATGCGGTTCAGCTCGTCGGGCACCCGGTCAGCGAGGTCGTCTCGGCCGTTGTCGGTCGCCCACAGCGTGCCCCTCGCATCGAAGGCGAGCCCGAACGGGTTGCGCAGGCCCGTGGCGACGACCTTCACGTCCGTGCCGTCGGGACGGAACGAGAGGATCGAGGCCTCTCGGGGCTTCGGCGCGCAGGCATTGCACGTCGAGCCCTCGCCCAGATAGATCCGTCCGTCCGGACCGAGCACGAGGTTGTCCTGCTGGTGGAGCTTGTTCGGGAGGCCGCTGAGCAGGACGGTGCGCCGCTCGGCGATGCGATCGCGATTCGCGTCGCTGAACGCGGTCACGCGGCCCTTGTCCGCGACGAGCAGCCGGCCGCCCGCGAAGACGAGCCCGAGCGTCGAGTCCGCCAAGCCGGAGGCGAACACCCTCGGGCGGCTTGCCCCCTGGCTGAACGAGACCACGCGCCCGGCCTGCTCGGTCGCATAGAGGTATCCCGCCGGGCCGACCACGAGCGCCGTCGGGTGCACGAGCCCGCGCGCGTAGACGGTCGCCGTGTAGCCGGGCGGGACCTGCGGGGTCGCGAGCGAGACGAGCGCGGCGGCGAGCGCGGAGAGCGCCGAGATCACGCGAACGCCCCGGCCCGCATCACGACGTGCTCGGCACCCTGCGCGTCGGTCGCGGTCACCTCCATCTCGGGCGTCCCGATCATCACGTCGATGTGGATCACCGAGGCGTTCGGCGCAGGCGCGCCCGGCTCGCGGCAGAAGCCGAAGCCGAAGCCGAACGCGATGTGAGACGCGGCGTTCTCATCGAGCAGCGTCGTGCGGTAGGCGCGGCCGGTCATCCCGATTCTCGACGCCGCATCGACGAGCGCGACCTCGCCAAGCCGGGCGGCACCCTCGTCGCGCGCGAGGTAGGCGCGCAGGAACTCGGCGTCCGCGTCACGATCGGCGTCGAGGCGGACGAGCGATCCCGCGCGGAGCTCCCCGCGAATCCCGTCGATCACCCGGCCCGCGATCTCGAGCGGCCGCGAGCAGCGGAACACGCCCTCGCTCGCGAGCGGGTCCGGGCTCGTGAACACCTCCTCGGTCGGGATGTTCGGCGAGTAGCCCAGGCCGTGCGAGTGAAGCCGGCCGCCTCTCCAGAGCGCACCCGCAGGCAGCGCGAGCTGCAGATCCGTGTGCGCGTCGCGCAGCCGCAGCATGCGCATCCCGCGCGCGCTAAGCGCGGCGGCGCGCTCCTCGAGCATCGCCGTGTGGCGGCTCCAGCCGTCTGCCGGATCGTCGGGCCCGAGCCGCGCGAAGGAGAGCACATCGGTCCAGAGCTGCTCGACCGCGGCGGCGGCAGCGAGCTCCGGGAAGACCGACTGCGCCCACGCCGGTGTCGGATACGAGGCGACGACGAAACGAGCCCGCGCGGTCGCGACGGCCTCGCGATACGGACCCAGGCCCGGGCGCTCGAACACGGTCGTCGAGGCGGCAGACGGGGGAACGGCCGCCATCAGATCCGGCTCCTCCGCCCCGTTCAGCCAGACGATGCCACCGTTCGCATCGACGAGCTCCTGCATCCGCGCGTCCTCCCAGCCAGGCCGCCAATCGAGCGTGTCCGCGCCCGCACCGAGGGCGCGCGCGCGCGTCACGCGCGGGTCCACCGAGAGCACATCGACGTGCCTCGCGCCAGCGCGGTAGCCAGACTCGGCGAGCGCGACGACGAGATCCCGGTGGGCGGGCTCGCCGTGCACGGCGAGCAGATCGCCGGATCCGATCTGGAGGCCATCGCGGACGATCGCATCGGCATAGCGGGTGAGCATCATGGTATCCATCGACCATGGAGGGTACGCGACCGATTGCGCTCGCCGGCTACCTCGGAGGACAGCTGATCCTGCTCGCGCTGCTCGCGTTCACGCTCGTGCGCGGTCGCTCGCACGGTCCGCTCGCGCTCTCGGTCGGCGGCTGGGCGCTCGTCGCGCTCGGGCTCGCGATCGCTCTCGCGAGCGCCCGCGCGATGCGCGGCTCGTTCACGCCGTGGCCGGCGCCCCGACCGGACGGTGAGCTGCACACGAGCGGCCCGTTCCGGCTTGTCCGGCATCCCGTCTACTCCGGCCTGCTCGTCGCGGGCCTCGGCGTCGTGCTCGTCCGCCCCGGCCTGCTGCAGCTCGCGATGCTCGCCGCGTTCACGGCGCTGCTCGCGCGCAAGGCTCGGCTCGAGGAGCGGCTGCTGCGCGAGCGCTTCGATGGATATCCGGCGTATGCGGCGAGAACGGGGATGTTCCTGCCCCGGTCCACTAGCCTCCGTTCATGATCTTCGAGCAGCTCGTCTGGAGCGACCTCGGCTGCGCGAGCTACCTCGTCGGCTGCCAGCAGTGCAACGAGGCCGTGGTCGTCGATCCGCCCTTCGAGATCGACCAGGTGCTCGCGCTCTGCGCGCGGCACGGCGCGCGGCTGACGGGCGTGATCGAGACGCACACGCACGCCGACCACCTCTCGGGCCACGGCCGTCTCGCCGCGAGCCACGGCTGCTTCGTGGCGATCCACGAGTCGGCGGCGGTCGACTACCCAAACCGCCCCCTGCACGACGGTGAGCGGATCCAGATAGGCAACATCGCGATCGACGTGCTGCACACGCCCGGCCATCGCCCCGAGCACTGCGCCCTCGCCGTCAGCGACCTGACGCGCGCCGACGAGCCGTGGCTCCTGCTCTCGGGCGATGCGCTGTTCGTCGGCGATACCGGACGGCCGGACCTCGCGGTGGGCGGTGAGGAGGGTGCCGCGGCGCTCTACCGCTCGCTGCACGAGCGGATCGGCGTGCTCGGCGACGATGTCGAGCTGTTCCCCGGCCACGTCGCCGGCTCGCTCTGCGGACGCGGCATGTCCGCGAAGCCGTCGAGCACGCTCGGCTATGAGCGGCGGTTCAACCCGATGCTCGCCGGGATGCCGGCGGCGGAGTTCATCGAGCGCGCGAACGCCGGTCTTGCACCCAAGCCGCCGACGATGGGTCGGATCGTCGAGCTCAACCGCGGGCCGTTCGTCACGTCCGCCCCGGTGATTCGCTCCCGCAAGGATGCCGGACCCGGCGACCAGGTGCTCGACGTGCGCGACGGCGAGGCATTCGCCGCGGGCCACCTCCCGGGCTCGCTCAACGTGCCGGTCTCGGCGACCGGGTTCGGCAACCGCTGCGGGTTCGTCTTCGATCCGAGCCGCGAGGTCGTGCTGATCGCCGACGACGCGAGCCAGGCCGGCCTCGCCGCCCGTCGTCTCGCCGCCGTCGGCTTCCTCTCGCTCGCGGCACTCACGTTCGGCAGCGAGGCCGCAGACGCCGTCGAGCGATTCTCGCCGATCGGGCTCGCGGAGATGGGCGAGCTCGCCGCGCGAGGAGAGCTGCAGGTCGTCGATCTGCGGGAACCGGACGAGCAGACCGTGATGGCGGCCGGCGCGATCCCGGTTCCCTACCGCCTGCTGCAGACGGCCGACCTCTCGATGCTCGATCCCGAGCGGCCCACGGCGGCGGTCTGCCAGACCGGAGCGCGCTCGCCGCTCGGCGCCTCGCTGCTGGCGGCGCGCGGCTTCACCCACGTGCGGCCGGTGCTCGGGGCCGGCATGTCGAGCTGGAGCTTGGCGAGCTAGCTCGGCTTCGCGCCCATCGCCCAGACCGCGACCACCCAGCCGACGAGGCAGATCGCCGCTGTGACTCCGGCTGCTCGTCCGAGACCGCTCCTCGCCTTGCGCGAGGCGAAGCCGGCGAGCACGAGCGAGATCAAAAACAGCAGGCCGCCGAGATCGGAGACGCCGTAGCCAACGCCGATCCAGCTCGGGTCATCGCCGCTCGCCCCGTCGAACTCCTTCGAGTAGAGCCATTGCGCGCCGACGCGCATGATGATGAGAGCGGGCAGGCCGACGAAGAGCAGCGTGCGAAACGCGAATCTGCGCATCCGCTCGGGCTGCGGCGTCCCGGCGGCCGCAAGCTCCGCGACGACGAACGTGATCGTCGTGCCGACCAGGATCATCGCCCCGAGCACGTGCACGAGCAACGGGAAGTTCCAGCTGTCGGGCCGGATCGAGGCGAGCGCGCTCATGCGCCCGGCTTCCAGATCATGTCGATCAGAACCAGCAGCACGGCGATCGACGAGCCGATGTGGAACCGCAACGCAGGCGAGGGCCCGAAGGTGGCCGCGAGCTCGGGGCTCGGCTCGTTCGCGCCGGCAGCGATTGCCTCGTGCGCTCGGGCGCCCGCGGCGCCATACGCGACGCCGGCCCGTCGACCGAGCTCGGAGCCGACGGCCCAGAGCGCGATGGCCGCGATCACCCAGCCGTCCCAGACCGCGTAGCCGTCGACCGAGATCGCGAGCCAGACGCCGAAGAGGACCGTGCCGAGCACGCCGGCGATCACGAGCACGTTGCCGATCCGCCCCATGCGCATGAACGCATCGATCTTGGCGGGCTCGTCCGCCCGCCACAGCGCCACGATCAAGATCGAGAAGAGCGTGAGCGCGCCGACGAGCGCGAACGCGGAGAGCAGGTGGAGCGCGAGGATCCAGTCATTCAGGTCCACGAGCGCGACTCTAACGCGACGATCCGGGTCGTGCAACGTGCCGGATCATGCCGGCGCTGATCGGGTCCTCAGGCCCAGCCGAGCGTCCGCTCCACGCCCTTCTGCCAGAGCGCGCAGGCCCGCTCACGCTCGTCTGCCGTGATCTGCGGGCGCCACTCCCGCTCGCGCGCGACGTTCGCCCGCAGATCGGCGACGTCTGCCCAGAATCCCACGGCCAGCCCTGCGGCCGAGGCCGCCCCGAGCGCCGTCGTCTCGACCATTCTCGGCCGGACGACCGGCACGCCGAGGACGTCGGCCTGGATCTGCATCAGGAGGTCGTTGACGACCATCCCCCCGTCGACGCGCAGCTCGCGCAACGGCACGCCCGAGTCGGCGTCCATCGCGACGACGACGTCGCGCGTCTGGAATGCCGTCGACTCGAGCGCCGCGCGCGCGATGTGCGCCTTCGTCACGTAGCGCGTGAGGCCGGCGATCACCCCTCGCGCGTCGCTCCGCCAGTGCGGTGCAAAGAGCCCCGAGAAGGCGGGCACGATCACGCAGCCGCCGCTGTCGGGCACGCTGCGCGCGAGCTCCTCGACCTCGCCCGCGCTCTCGATCAGGCCGAGGTTGTCACGCAGCCACTGGATCAGCGACCCCGTGACCGCGATCGAGCCCTCCAGCATGTAGGCCGGTGGCGCGTCGCCGAACCGGTACGCGACGCCCGTGATCAGGCCGTGAGTCGAGGGAACCGGCTGTCCGCCGGTGTTGAGCAGCAGGAAGTTGCCGGTGCCGTAGGTGCCCTTCGCCTCGCCCGGCTCGAAGCACGCCTGGCCCACGAGCGCAGCCTGCTGATCGCCGAGCGCGCCGGCGATCGGCACGCCCTCGAGCAGGCCCTTCGCCACGCCGTAGACCTCGCTCGACGAGCGGATCTCGGGCAGGAGCGCCGGCGGGACGCCGACCGCGTCGAGCAGCGTCGAATCCCACTCGAGCGTGGCCAGATCCATCAGCAGCGTGCGGCTCGCGTTGGTCACGTCGGTGACGTGGAGCCCGCCCGTGAGGTTCCAGATCAGCCAGCTCTCGATCGTCCCGGCCGCGAGCTCGCCACGCTCGGCCCGTGCCCGGGCGCCCGGCACCGAGTCAAGCAGCCAGCGCATCTTCGGCCCGGCGAAGTAGGTCGCGATCGGCAGACCCGTACGCGCGCGGAAGCGGTCCTGGTCGCCGAGCTGCGCGCAGAGGTCGGCGGTGCGGGTGTCCTGCCAGACGATCGCATTCGCGATCGGCCGTCCCGTCGCGCGCTCCCAGATCACGGTCGTCTCCCGCTGGTTCGTGATCCCGACCGCCGCGAGCCCGCCCGCCTCGATGCCGGCGGCGCGCAGCGCGCCGGCGATCACCTGCTGCGTCTTGGACCAGATCTCGAGCGGATCGTGCTCGACCCACCCGGGTCGCGGGAAGCGCTGCTCGTGCTCGAGCTGATCGACGCCGACGATCGCGCCCGTCCGGTCGAAGACGATGCAGCGCGTGCTCGTGGTGCCCTGATCGATCGCGGCGATGTGGGTCATGACTCGAGCAGATCCTGCACGCGCGGGCGCGCGCGCTCGGAGACGCCCCGGATCGCGAGCGTCGAGCGGCGGCGCAGGAAGTCATCGGCATCGCGCACCCACTCATGGTCGCGCGCATGCGTCACCTCCGCGGCGATCTCCGGAGACCCCTGCAGAATCGGCGTGCGGTCGCCGAGCGCGATTCCGATCGCGTCGGATCCGTGGAAGCGAGCAAGATGCTGGATCGAGGCCTCCGAGAGATCCTCGTGCGCGAGCCGCAGCCGCGTCGCGACGTCGCCGGGAT
>JANLRV010000091.1:0-17397 GCA_031361905.1 Actinomycetes bacterium | reverse complement strand
AAGCCACTCGACAGCGAGACGGTCCTGGCAGTGGCGGCGTCGACCGGTCTGCTCATGACGGTCGAGGAGCACAACGTGCTCGGCGGGCTCGGAGGCGCGGTGGCCGAGGTGCTGACGGAGGCGGGCATGGGCGTTCGGCTGCACCGGCACGGGATTCGCGATGCGTTCGTGATCATCGGCCCGCCCACACACCTCTACGCCCACTACCGCCTGGACGCTGCCGGCATTGCCGCCGAGGCGCGTGACTCGCTCGGCGCGTGACGCGCCTCAGCGCAGATCAGCGAGGCCGCGCATCGTCGGCGCGAGCCCCTCATAGGCGCCGCGGTAGGCCTCGAGCAGCACGGCGAAGCGCCGGGTGCGCCCAGCGTCGGGCTCGACCGTCCGCTCAGGGCTCGGCTGCCAACGCGCTCCTGCGGCGCGCAGAGCGAGCGCCGCCGGCCCGATCGCAGCGCCGGCGTGCGACATCACGTCAAGCGGCCTGCCGAGCGCGTCGCAGCACGCGTGCACCAGTGCCGCGTTGCGCGTCGCCCCGCCCGCGACTCGCCAGCGGGCCGGATCGACGCCATGGGCGCGCAGCCGGTCGGCGTGGTCGAGCGCGCTGAGCGCGACCGCGTCGACGAATGCCCGGCACAGCTCGTCGCGCGTCGTTGCGTAGGTGAGGCCGAGGACTGCACCGCTCGCGTGCGGGTCGTTGACGGGCGTCCTCTCGCCCGCGAGGTACGGCAGCACCAGGAGCCCGCCCGCCCCGGGTGCGAGCTCGTGCAGATCTCCCGCTGCCTGGCCCAGCAGCTCCCCGAGCCAGTCGATCGTCGCCCCGCCACACACGGAGGAGCCTCCGAGGAGGACGCCGGGCGCCGGCTGGTGCTGCACCTCGAGACCGGGCACCGCGACGGGCTCGGACCAGACGGCGTAGGCGATCAGGGTCGAGCCGAGCAGGAGGCAACCCGTGCCGGGTGCCGCGCCGGTGCCCGCCACGTCCGCATACGAGTCGAGCGTGCCCGCGACCACGGGCGTGCCCGGGATCAGACCCAGCTTCGCGGCCGGCCCGGGGAGCAGGCCTCCGACGCGCGCGAGGGGATCGCAGGGCTGCGGCAGCGGCAATGGCGGGTCGAAGCCTGCGACGGCATAGGCCTCGGCCGTGATCGCATCCATCGCGATCTCACCGCAGAGGCCCGCGATGACGAAGCCGGCGGCATCGACTGCGGTCGCAGCCCGGGCCACCCGTTCGGGCTCGTGCTCGGCCCACCACAGCAGTTTCGGCAGCGCGTGGTCGTGGCTCACGCCGAGCCGTGCGCGCTGCTCCTCCGCGCGACGGTCGAACCCGAACAAGAGTGCGGGCGAGAGCGCCTTCCCGCCACGTGTGACGAGCACGGGCGCGGGTCCGAGGGCCGTCACCGCGATCGTGTCGACGGCCACGCCTGCCTCGGCGACCGCGGTGGCGCCCGCCTCGAGCGCACCGAGCAGCCACTCGCGCGGATCGGCTTCCGCACGGTCTGCGGCCAGCCGAGCGCGGCTGCCGGCACGCCCGGCGCCGAGCAGCACGCCGTGCTCGTCGACCACGGCGGCGCGCACCGCCGACATGCCGACGTCGATGCCGAGCGCGGCGATCACACCGGATCGAAGGTCGTGCGCAGCGTCTGGGTCTGCCCGCTCTCGGCAGCCCGGTAGCCGCTCTCGATGATGTCGATCACGTGCCGCGCGTGCTCCGCATTCGCGGCCGTCGGCACGCCTTCGCGCACGAGGTCGACGAGCTGCATCACGTCCTCGAAGACGTGGGATTCGGCGATCTCGCGGTGGGGCCCCACGACATGCGGCAGGACATGCATCTGCGCGTCCCAGTCCCAGGCCGGCGCGTGCGTCGTGAGCTCGCGGCGCTCGAACTCGAATGGCTCGCCGTTCAACTCGAGCCCGACGATCGCACCCGTCGTGCCGTAGTACGCCCCGGCGGCGAAGTCCTCGATGATCGTCCCCGCCGAGGCTACGCCGTAGGCCACCGCGAACGCTCCCTCGCCGAAGTCGAGCAGCAGGATCGTGTTGTCGTCGGCATCCACCTCGATCGCGCGCCCGAGGAACTCTCGCACCGGCACGACCTGCCCGGAGAGCGCGGTGACACGGCGGGCCGGACCGAGCACCGCCGTCAGCTGATGCAACGCGTAGACGGTCATGTCGTACATCGGTCCGCCGCCGGGCTTGCGGAAGTACCAGGCCGGATCGATCGGCACCTCTCCCGGGGCATCGACGCGCTCCGGCTCGTCACGCTCGTGGTAGGCCCCGAAAGCGCATCCGCAGACGGCGAAGGCGAGCCGCCCGATCGCGCCGCCGGTGATCAGCTCGCGGATCCGCTGGAGCTGCGGGCGGAGAGCCTCCCCCGGCGAGGCGACGAGGCCGAGCCCGCGCTCGCGCGCGAGCTCGATCAGGTCGTCGGCCTGCTCGACCGTGGTCGAGAGTGTCTTGTTCACATGCACGTGTACCCCGGCCTCGAGGGCGAGGCGCGCCTGGGCGTGATGCAACCCGATCGGCGATGCGATCGAGACGGCGTCGACGCCGCCTCGGGCGAGCATCGTCTCGAGGTCGCCGAACGCCTGCTCGATGCCGAAGCGTTCGGCAACGGCATCGGCGCGCCCCGGGACGGGATCGCACACGGCTGTCACCCGCACGCGGTCCTGCACGTCGTCCTGCGTGAGGTGCGGCAGCAGGCCGCGCAGCGCGATCGCGCCGGTGCCGACCACGCCCAGGCGCAGCGGAGCATTGCCCGTCATGTCCGTGCCTCCTCTTCCGAGATCTCGACGGCCCGGCCCTCGGCAGCCGCGCGGCGGGCACCTGCGATCACCGCGAGCACGTGAATCGCGCGGTCGGCCGAGAGCGAGGGCTCGCCACCGCTCGCCACCGTGTCGACCAGGTGCTCGACGCCGAGCAGGTGATCCGGCCCGGCTGCGCGTTGATGGGGAACGCGGATGTCGTGCCACTCGCCGCCCGCGAACAGCCGCACCGCCTCCGAGACGTCGAGCAGGCTGAGCGCGAGCGTGCCCGCATCGCCGCGGATCTCGAGCTCGGGCGCCGCGGTCGCCTGGGCGCAGAAGTTCGCCTCGACCGATGCAAGGACGCCGTCTTGCAGCTCCAGCATGAGCTGCCAGTTGTCGTCCACGCCCACGGGCACGCGCACGCCGGACGCCGGACCGTCTGCGACCTCGAATGCATCGCGGGTGCGCGAGCTCACGGCCGACACGCGGGCCACCGGCGCGATCAGCCCGGCGATCGCTGCCAGCGGATAGACCGCCATGTCGACCAGCGGGCCGCCCTCGGACGAGAAGAACGGCGTGGGATCAGAGGCGTAGCCCTCCCAGGGGGGCGCCCCGCCGAAGGCAGAGGCGCGCACCGAGCTCGGCGTGCCCACGGCGCCCGACGCCAGCAGCTCGGCCGCACGAGCCACCTGCGGGAAGATCATCACGCACGGGGCGCAGATCAGGACGCGCCCGAACCTGGCCGCGGCCTCGCGGATCGCTCGAGCCTCCGCGACTCCGCCGGCCAGCGGCTTCTCGCTGTAGACGTGCTTCCCCGCAGCGAGCGCGGCGAGCGTCACCTCGGCGTGCAGGCCGATCGGCGTGAGGTTGAGGATCGCGTCGACGGCGGGGTCGCGCAGCAGCGCCGCGTACCCGGCGTAGGCGCGCGCTCCGGGCCACGGCGCCGCAGCCGCCCGCGCCCGCTCGCCGTCGCGCGAGGCGAGCGCGACGATCTCCGCGCGGCCCGCCAGCCGCCCGAGCTCGGGCAGGTAGTCACGCCCGGCGACATCGCCCGTGCCGACGACGCCAAGCCGGAGCGGCGCCGTCACGAGGCGGGCGCCGCCGCGCCGTGCACGATCCGGCCGAGATCGCGCACCATCGCGGCCGGATCGGCTGCACCCCACACGTTGCGGCCGAATGCGACGCCGGCCGCACCGGCCCTCATCGCGTCGGCTGCGTCTGCGAGCGAGCGAGCGGGATCGCGCGGGTCGCCACCGGCGAGCACGACCGGGATGCCGCAGCCGACCGCGTCGGCGATCGCCGACGCCGGCTGCGGAAACGAGGTCGTGACGACACGAGCCCCCAGCTCGGCGGCGCTACGACAGCAGGCGGCGGTCGCAAGCGGATCGCCGCCCGGCGGCATGATCTCGCAGACGTAGGCAACACCGGCGACATCCGCCGCCGCGGCCACGCGCCCGGCTAGCTGCAGCGCCGCAAGCTCGAACGGCGTGCCGACCTGGACATACGTGAGCACCGCAGCCGCTCCCAGGCGCACAGCGTCCTCCACCGTCCAGGCAGCCGTGTACTCGGTTGTCCCGTAGCCGTCGAGCGTCAGCGTCGTGAGGTCGAGCTTGAGGATCGCCGTCGCATCGCCGAGCGCCTCGCGACAGTCGCGCAACGTGCCATAGCTCACGATCACGGCATCGGCACCCGCGCCCACGACTGCTCGCAGGAGGGTCTCGCGGTCTTCCAGCCCACGGCACGGCCACGAGTAGAGCGGATGGTCGACGGCGACGATCACGCCCCGGCCATCGGCAGCGAGCGGAGTGGTCATCTGCTCACAGCGTCTCGGCGCCGAAGTCGTTGTAGAGCGCCGCGGTGACGAGCCGGATCGGTCGCTCGGCGCCGTCGAGCTCGCGCGCGATCTCCTCCAGCGCCGCATACGAGGGCGCACCCCAGAACGCGAGCCCGCGAGGGTCGGGCCCGAGATGCCCGACGCGATCGCACACGAGGTTGAGCTCGAGCTCGGAGTGCCGTGCCGCGCGCTCCTCGTAGAAGGCGCGCACATCGTCGGTCGCAGCCCCAGGAGCGACATCGAAGAACTCGGCGTAGTACCGGCCGGCGCTGCCGACGATCGGCTCGAGCAGCGGCTCGTACACGCCGGAGCGGTCGATGCGCGCAGCCAGCCGGAACGGCTCCTCGAAACGCGCGGCATCGCCGGACTTGAAGATCCGCTCCCACTCATCGAGACGCTCGAGGCCGGCGGATGGGCTGTACCAGGCGGTGAGATACTCGGGCTCCGGACCCATGCGCCACGTCCGGCCCAGGTTGAGCACCGCGACGTCGGCGTCGTAGTCCCCTGCCCAGCCCTCCTGCCCTCCACCCGCCACCGCGTGGAACGCCTCGAGCGCCACGCCCGGGCGACGGCTGATGTACTCGATGTAGATCAGGGACACGTCATGGCTCCTGCCTCGAGGCGGCGGCGGCCACGGCCACCACTGCTGCGGTGAGCTCGGCCCGGCGCGCGTGGAAGCGCTCGGTCGGGGTCGAGATCGTGTACGCGGCGACCGGCACGCCGCCCTGCAGCACGGGCGCCGAGACGCCCGACACGCCCTCGCTGAACTCCTCGTCGTCGAAAGCGTGGCCGCGGGCGCGAATTGCCATGAGCTCGCGTCGCAACGCGTCCGGGTCGACGATCGTCCGCGGCGTGCGCGGATCGAGGGCGCCCGCGAGGTACGCCTCGATGCGCTCGTCGCTCGCATAGGCGAGGATCAGCTTGCCCGATCCGCGCGCGTGCACCGAGCCCCGAAAGCCCACGTGCAGGCCGCGCACCCGTACGGCGTGACTGCCTTCGACCGACGCCACGACTACGACGTCGAGCCCGTCGACGGTGCTGAGATAGGTCGTCTCGCCGACGTCCCCGGCCAGGCGGCGCAGGGGGGCGAGCAGGTACTCGGGCGGCGAGTTCTGTCGCTGGAAGGCATCGACCAACAGGCCCACACTGGGCCCAAGGTGGTAGAGCCGGCGCTCGTCCTTGAAGAGCATCCCGTCCTGCGCCAGCGTGTCGAGCAGGTGGTAGGCGGTCGCGATGGGAAGCCCAAGCGACGTGGCGATCTGCTTGGCCGAGCGCGCCCCGGGCTGCCCCGCGAGCCAGACGAGGATCGAGACCGCCTTGCCGACCGAGCGGATACGGGTCGGCGTGCGCAGCTCCGCTTTCACCATGTGAAGAAGATGCCGACCACGTGGAGCGGCAGGCTACACGTGGTCTCCGGCCGCTTCAACCCGGCTACTGCTCGTCCGGCGGCCGAGTGCGGTCGTGCTGATGGTGCAGCTCGCCCGGGGCTGCCACGCGGAGGTCGAGCGCGTCGAATGCCGACTGCACCGCCACCGCACGGCGCTCACGCGAAGCTTCCCGCGACGCCTCGATGATGTCGAGCAGGTGCAGATCGTGCGAGCTGTCGGCAAGCGGCGCGCGGTCCTCGCGCAGGCAGGCCACGAGCTCGCGCAAGCCGTCACACCAGAGCCACGTGGGATCGAGCGAGTCGTGCGACTCCCAGAAGGCCGCGCTGTTTCGCCAGAGCTCGTATCCCGACGAGTCCCAGTCGTCGCCGAGCAGGTTCGCCGTGCCCTCAGTGCCGTACACCTCGAGCGCAGGCCGACGATAGCGCTGGATCGCCTGTCCCGTGACGAGCGACGAGAGCGCTCCGCTTGCGTGCCGGAGGATCACGTGCTGCACGTCGTGACCGGGCTCGTCGAGACGCGTGCCGGCAACCTCCCGGGTCGGCACGGCCGTGCTCTCCGCGAGCTGGATCTCCGCGACCGGCCCGAGCAGCGCCGTGAGGCTCTTGAGGTTGTAGATGCCGAGCTCGGCGAGCGGCCCAACGCTGCCGTCGTGAAACCACCGCGCCCAGGTAGCGCCGGCCGTGCCATAGAGCGCGCGGGCCGAGTGCGGTCGCCCGATGGCGCCATCCGCGACCGCCGTCCAGAGCGCCCGGAAGGTCGGGTTCAGCTGGACGAAGGGCGCCGCGAGCAGCAACCGGCCCCGATCGGCGGCGAGACGATAGAGCGGCTCGGCCTCCGACCGCCCCTCGCCGACGGGTTTCTCGCAGAGCACGTGCTTGCCGGCCTCGAGCGCCAGCCGCACGTGATCGGCATGCAGGGCCGGCGGGGTGATGACGACCACCACGTCGACGGCCGGATCGTCGATCACGTCGGCGACGCCTTCCACGAGATGCATGCCCGGGCGACGGGCCGCGAGCTCGCTGCGCCGCTCCGCCGAGTGGGCGCACACCGGCCCGATCTGCGCAAGCCCCCGGGCCACGAGCCGGTCGAGCAGCCCGAGGTAGGCGCCGAGCACGTTGCCGGCGCCCAGAAAGCCGACGACCGGGCGCTCAGTTTTCACGATGCGGAGCTCTTGCAATGATCATGAAATGAGCCTAGCATCGGCCATCGTGCAAAACCCGCGCGCGGGCGGGCGTCCTCTGCGATGTCCGTCCAGTCCGTGCCCTTCAGGAGGATGCGATGTCCGAGTCCACGTACGAGAGCGCACTCAGCCGGCGGCGTCTGCTGCAGGGAGCGGGAGCCGTGGTGGCGTCGGTCGGCGTCTCGCCGTGGCTCGCCGAGACGGCCCCGGCGTTCGGCGCCGAGCGCAAGATCGGTGGCACGATCGACTTCCTCTCGTGGCAGGGCTACGACAGCCCCAAGTCCTTGAGCCCATGGCTCAAGTCCAACGGCGTCAAGCTCAAGCCGACCTACATCGCGACCCACGACGACATCCAGGCCAAGATCCTGGCTCTCCACGGTGGCAAGGGCTACGACATCATCACCTACTACCAGGGCTACAAGCAGCTCTACGACCAGCTCAAGATCCTCACCCCCCTGGACGAGACGAAGCTCCCGAACCTGAAGGGGATGCTGCCGTTCTTCAAGAGCGACTACCGCGGCTTCTGGGTGAAGAACGGCGTGCGCACGGCGGTGCCGATGTACTGGGGTGCTCTCGGTCTCGTCTACGACTCGAAGGCGCTGCCGACGGCGCCGACCTCCTATGACATCCTCTTCACGAAGGCCATGAAGGGCAAGGTCACGGTCGACGACGATCCGGTCGGCGCCTACACCCTGGCCGGGCACGCCCTCAAGATCAACGTCGCGACGATGACGCCGGCCCAGTTCGCGACCGTCACCGCGTACCTGAAGAAGCTCGTCAAGCAGTCGAAGGGCGTGGCTCCGAGCTATGGGGATTGTGCCAAGCGGATTGCCGACGGCGATGCCGTGATCGGCTGGCCGGGCTGGGCGGCGCAGGTCGGATTCGCAGCCGACTCGGGCAACAAGAACGTGCGCTTCGTGCTGCCCAAGGAGGGTGGCTACGCGTACTGCGACTCCTGGGCGATTCCGATCTCGTGCGACAACCCCGACGCCACCTACGGCTACATCAACAACGCGATCTCGCCGAAGGTGAACGCGGCCGCAGCGATCGAGCAGATCCTCGGGGGGGTCACGGTCGCGGGAGCGGTCAAGCACCTCGACAAGCAGACGCGCTCGCTCTACGACTACAAGAACCTCAACAACTTCTTCGCCAAAGCGCCGCTCTACGCGAATCCACCTGTCAAGTCCTCGACCTTCATCACGATCGACAAGGTGATCGCAAAGTGGCAGGAGATCAAAGCATCGTAGATACAGACGGGCGCTGATCGCGCTTGAGCGCTGCGCAGACCGAGGCGCCCCCGGCGGCGCGACCGCGCGGACTCCGGGTGGGGCCCGTGCTGCTCACGCTGCCCGCCACGGCGGCGATGGCGGTCTTCTTCGTCGCGCCGATCGCGATCTTCGTGGTCTACAGCTTTCTCACGGCGCAGCTGTACGACGTCTCACGCCCGTTCACGTTCGACGCGTACGCCGCGGCACTCGACTCGCCCTTGAACCGCACGCTGGCGCGGAACTCGATCGAGATCGGGCTCCTCTCAGCCGTCTGCTCGGTCGCGCTGGCGCTGCCGGTCGCGTACTGGTTGCGCTACGCGACCGGGCGCTGGCGCATGGTCGTGCTGTTCCTGATCACGGCCTCGATGTTTGCGAGCTACCTCGTGCGCATCTACGCCTGGCGCACGATGCTCGGCGAGCACGGAGTGGTCAACAGCGCGCTTCAGAGCCTCGGCCTGATCGACCACCCCCTCGGCTTCCTGATCTTCAACCGCTTCGCCGTGACGGTCGCGCTCGTGCACATCTTCCTGCCCTACGCGGTGCTCGTGCTGTTCGCAGGGTTCCAGCCGATCAGGCCCGGGCTGCTGGAGGCCGCGCAAGACCTCGGTGCCGGCTCCTACATGCGCTTCCGGAGGGTCATCTTGCCGCTCGTCGCGGCACCGGCGCTGAGCGCATTCCTCTTCGTCTTCGTGCTCTCGGCATCCGACTACGTCACGCCGCAGTTCGTCGGAGGCTCGAGTGGCGTCATGCTGGGCGTGCAGGTGCAGGCGAACTTCACGACCGTCGGCAACTACCCCCTGGGCGCCGCCACATCGCTGCTGATGCTCGCGGCGTTCGTCGCGCTCTACCTCGCGATGCGGATCGGCCTGCGACTGGCGCGGCTCGACCGGGTGCGCTTCTCGTGACGGTCCGCTCCCGTGGCGCGCTGGCGATCACGATCGCCGCCTTGCTGTTCCTCTACGTGCCGCTCGTCGTGGTCGTCCTCTTCTCGTTCCACAACACGGGCTCGCTGTCGCTGCCGTTCACGGGATTCTCGCTCCGCTGGTATCGCTTCGTGCTCTCCGACCCGGGCTTCCGCTCGGCACTCGAGAACAGCCTGTTCGTCGCCGCGTGGACATCCGCGGTCACGCTGGTGCTCGGGACGCTCGCCTCATTCGGACTGGCCCGAACGCGCTCCCGGCTACGCGGGCCGCTCGCCCTGCTCTTCTTCCTGCCGATCACGCTGCCCGGCCTGTTCATCGGCCTCGCGATGCTCGTGTTCTTCGTGCGCACGACTCTCAACCTCTCGCTGACGACCGTGATCATCGCCCACTGCGTCTACGTGTTCCCGTACTTCCTGCTGATCGCCATCGCCGCGCTCGAACGCCTCGACCCGGCCCTGGAGGAGGCCGCAGCCGACCTCGGTGCCAACGGCTGGCTACGCTTCTGGCGCGTGACGATGCCCCAGATCTGGCCGCTGCTCGCGGGCGCCACATGCCTGGCATTCGCACTCTCGTTCGACGAGTTCGTGATCACGTTCTTCGTGATCGGCCCCGACGGCACGCTGCCGCTCTACATCTGGTCGCAGCTGCGACGCACGGTCGACCCGTCGATCAACGTCGTCTCCACGCTGCTCATGACGGTCACGCTCGTGCTCTGGCTCGCGGCGTTCCTGTTCGCCCTGCGCGCGGCTCGGCGCAGAGCGGCGAGCGGTGACGAGCTCGTGGCCGAGGTCGTGCCATTGTGAGCGAGCAGCTAGCGGCCGTGACGGTCGAGCGGATCACCCATCGCTTCGGCTCCGTGGTGGCGCTCGATGACGTCAGCCTCACGTTCCGGCAGGGCGAGTTCGTGACGATGCTCGGCCCGTCGGGGTGTGGCAAGACGACGCTGCTGCGCATCGTCGCGGGCTTCGAACGGCCGACCGCCGGTCGCGTGCTGCTCGGCGATGCCGACATCACGCGAGTAGCGCCCCATCGCCGCCCGCTCAACATGGTCTTCCAGCGTCCGACGTTGTTCCCGCACCTCGACGTCGCCGGCAACGTGGCATTCGGGCTGCGAGTGGCCGGGGTCGAGCGCGCCCAGCGGGATGCGCGCGTCGCCGAGGCGCTGCAGCTGGTGCGGCTCGAGGGCTACGGCAAGCGGCGAGCCGACGAGCTCTCCGGCGGCCAGATGCAGCGGATCGCCCTTGCGCGCGCGCTCGTCAACCGGCCTCGCGTGCTGCTGCTCGACGAGCCGCTGTCGGCGCTCGATCTCAAGATCCGGCTTGAGATGGAAGTGGAGCTGCGGCGCATCCATCGCGAATCGGGGGCGACGTTCGTGTACGTCACACACGACCAGCGTGAGGCGCTCGCGCTGTCTGACCGCGTCGTCGTCTTCAACGAGGGGCGGGTCGACCAGGTCGGCACGCCCGACGAGATCTACCACCAGCCCGCATCCCCGTTCGCGGCCCGCTTCGTGGGCGACGCGAACGTCCTGCCCGTGAGCGTCGTGCGGGTCGACGACGGGCAGGCGGAGGTGACGATCGGCGGCGAGACGGTCCGGGTGCAGGCACGAGGCGATGGCGCGCGGGTCGGGCCGGCCTGGCTCGTCGTGCGGGCGGAGGTCGTGCGGCTGACCGAGCGCGGACTGCTGCGCGGCATCGTGCGCGACGGCGCCTTCCGTGGCACCGGTTTCACCTACCAGCTCGAGGTCGCCGGCGTCGACGAGCCATTCAAGGCCGAGGTCACGAGCGAGGGTCAGGCGGTGCTGCTGCCGCTCGGAAGCGAGATCGGCCTGCAGTGGGACCCGAGCGCCTGCGTGCTTCTCGAGCGGGAGGAAGGGGCATGACGGACGGCGATCTCAAGGGCGCCCGAGTGGTGGTCACGGGCGCGTCACGCGGCATCGGCCAAGGCGTCGCCGCGATGTTCGCTGCCGAGGGCTCGACCGTGGCCGGGCTCGACCTCCGCGACGGCGACGAGACCGCGCGGCTCTGCGGCGACGGCTTCCGCCACTTCCCGTGCGACCTCGCAATCCCGGAGCAGATCGCCTCGGCATTCACAGCCGTCGACGAGTGGTTCGGCAGATCCGCACCGGACGTGCTCGTCTGTGTCGCCGGCATCGCGCCCGAGGTCGCCTTCATCGACACGCCCGTCGATGTCTTCGACGAGGTCTTCGCCGTCAACGTGCGCGCCGTCTTTCTCTGCGGGCAGGAGGGCGCGCGCCGGATGCGCGCAGCCAGTGGCGGCCGCATCATCAACATCGCCTCGACGGCGAGCGTCCAGGCCTGGGCCATGCAGGCCGTCTACGGCGCGTCGAAGGGTGCGGTCGCACTGCTCACGAAGTGCATGGCGATCGAGCTTGCGGCGCACGGCATCACCGTCAACGCCGTCGGCCCCGGGACGATCGAGACGCCGCTCGCCGAGCACTTCCTGGCCGATCCGCGCGCGCGTGCGAACGAGGTCGATCGCGCGCCTCTCGGCCGCCTCGGCACGCCCGAGGACATCGCTGCCGCCGTGCGCTTTCTAGCTCGGGACGCGCGCTGGATGACGGGGCAGATCATCTACGTCGACGGCGGCTTCCTGGCCGCCGGGCTGACGATGGCGCGCGGCGACGAGACCAAGCGAAGCCTGGAGCGCTGATGGACCTCGGACTCGCGGGCGCCCGCGTGCTCGTCTCGGGCGGCAGCTACGGAATCGGCCGTGCGATCGTGCGCGTCTTCCTCGCCGAGGGCGCCCGCGTCGCGGTCGCAGCCCGCGGTCACGAGCGCCTCGACGCGCTGTGTGCCGAGCTCGGGGCCGGCGATCGCCTCGTTCCGCTCGTCGCTAACGTCGGCGATGCCGAGCAGGTGGAGTCGCTCGTGGAACGCGCGATCGCCGCGCTCGGCGGACTCGACGTGCTGGTTGCAAACGCGACCGCTAACCGCGAGGGGCGCAGTGACGACGACTATCAGGCGTCGTTCGCCGTCGACCTGATGCAGTCGGTGCGCCTGCTCGAGGCCGTCCGTGCCCGCCAGCCCGGCACCCCCCTGTCGATGGTCTGTACATCGTCGATCGTCGGCAAGTCGGGAGACACGCCCGAGCACGCCTATGGCGCGATGAAGGCCGCGCTACTCGCCTTTACGAAGAACGCAGCTGTCACGTTCGGCCCTGAGGGAACGCGAGTGAACGCGGTCGCACCCGGTGCCATCCTCTTCGACGGTGGCTGGTGGGACGGCGTGCGCGCGCGCGATCCCGGTGCCTTCTCCCGCACCCTCGCGAGCATCCCGCGAGGCCAGATGGGCGCTCCCGAGGAGGTGGCAGACGTTGTCTGCTTCCTGGCGTCGAGCCGGGCGGCACATGTCAACGGGGCGACGGTGCTCGTCGATGGAGGCGAGTACAAGGGCTACGCCTGAGCGCGACGCGCCGTCCTCTACCAGAGCCCGCCGAGCGAGACGCGCAGCGCCTCGCCGTTGACCCCGCTCGCCGCGTCGGAGCAGAGAAATGCGATCACGGCCGATACCTCGGCAGGGTCGAGCACGCGGCCCGCGGCGTACTCCGACGCATGCCCGGCCCAGATCTCCTCGGGCGAGCGGCCGGTGCGCCGCGACTCGTCGGCCACGTCGTCCTCGGCCATGCGCGTGCGCACCCAGCCCGGCAACACGGCGTTGCAGGTGACGCCGAACGGGATGACGTCTTGGGCGATCGCCCGCATCAGCCCGATCACGCCGTGCTTCGAGGCGCAGTAGGCCGGCTGCGACGGCCCGCCCACCTCGCCCGCCGTCGAGCTGACGAGCACGATGCGTCCGAACCCGCGCTGCGTCATCTCGGCCGTCACGAGCCGGCTGAGGTAGAACGGCCCGTCCAGATTCGTCGCGAGCGTCTCGCGCCAGCGCTCGTGCGTCAGGTCCCAGATCGGCTTCTCACCCCAAGCGCCGACCCCGGCGCCGCAGACGAGGATGTCGATGGGACCCGATCGCCGTCGCGTTTCCTCGACGATCGCCGCGCACCCCTCTGCAGTCGCCGCCGACGCGGCGATGAAGTCGCCTCCGATCTCGGCTGCGACCGCGGCGACTTCGTCGCGCGTTCGAGCGGAGACCGTCACGCGCACGCCTGCGCGCGAGAGCGCGACAGCCGTCGCCCGGCCGATCCCGCGACCGCCACCGGTCACGAGCGCGACCCGCGCCGCGGTCGTGTGGCCGCTCACGCGCGTTGCCACGGGCGAAGCACGTATTTGAGACCCCGCTGCTCGCGTATCGCGGCAAACGCTCCCTCGATCCCTTCGAGCCCGACCTCGCCGCTGACGAGACGCTCGACCGGCACCTCGCCGCTGATGATCAGGCTGAGGGCGTCGGCATAGCGCTCTCGGCGCTGGTTGGGAGGCGTGCCGATCCACTCGCTGCCCACGAGATTCACCTCCCGATAGTGGATGACATCGAGGTCGAGCGTCGCGAGCGGCGAGGCGCCGAAGCCGGCGAAGAGCACGACGCGACCGCCGGCGCCGACGGCGCCGACACAGGTCGCGACGAGATCCGCCGCCCCGATCGTGAGGATCACCGCGTCGCGACCATCGGCCGCTTCGGCCAGCTCCGAGGCATCCGCTGTCTCGGCGGCCCCGAACTCGCGCGCCAGCTCGCGTCGAGCCGCGTGCGGCTCGACTACCGTCACCTCCGCGCCGGCTGCGGCGGCAACGGCGACCATCTGCAGGCCCATCTGACCCGCGCCCACGACGCATACGCGCGACCCGCGCGCAACGCGTGCCTGGTCTCGCACGGCATGGACGCAGTCGGCGAGCGGCTCGACGAACGTGGCTTGCACGGCATCGAGATCTGCAGGAATCGCCAGCGCGCCATTCGACCAGGCGGCCGGCTCGACCGACAGCAGCGCATACTCGGCGTACCCGGCGTAGGTGTCGCCACAAACCCGCTCGCCGATGGTCCAATCGGTCACATCAGGCCCGACCTCGACGATGACGCCGACCCATTCGTGGCCGGGGTTCAGGGGGTACCCGTCGCGACTCCCGAGGGCGTGCTTGCGAACGTCGGTCGGGCAGATGCCACAGGCCTCGACACGCACCACGAGGTCACGCGCTCCGGGGCGGGGAACACCCAGCGTCTCGATTCGCAGATCGCCGACACCGTACAGTCGGGCCGCGCGCATGGTCTCGGTCATCTGGCGGTCGAGCTCAAGGATCGCATCCTCGCGAGGGTAGTCCAGCCGCGCCGGCTTCGGCAAGGTCGCGGCGCACGTGCGATCGTCGCAGTCTCACTCGCCGACGGAAAACCCGCCGAATCTCGCCAAAGGGAGCGCAATCCGAGTGGCCGGCATGGCGGTCGTACGGCTGGATTGCGCTGCCGTCGGTTCCGCGGCAGCCGAACCGACGCGTAGTGTTCATTGGTGTCCGTGGCAGAGGTATGAGGAGGTCAAGCCATGAGCAGGTCTCGATCGTGGTCGCGACGGGCTCGGGTGGGATGGACCCGGCGTAACAGCGCCATCGTGCTCGCGATGGCGGCGACAGTCGCGATCGCGTGGCCGTCGGTTTCCGCCTCGGGGTCTGCGCCCGCGCTGCGCCGCGCCCCGTACACCACCGAAGCAGTCGCCAATTCGGTTACCGTCAGCTGGGCGACCGATCGCTCGCAGAGCACGGGCACCGCTAGCTGGGGCGCTGCCGGCGCTGGCGGGTGCACGCCGTCCACCATCGTGGCCGCGACTCGCTCGTCGATCACGGTCGGCTCGACGAGCGAGTACCAGTGGACCGCAGTGCTCTCGTTTCCCAGCCCCGGCACCTACTGCTACCGAGTGCAGCTCGCAGGCGCCGATCTTCTCGGCGCGGATCCATCACCGCAGGTAACGACGGCGGGAGCGGCGGGTGCGTCGTTCTCGTTCGCGGTCCTCGGCGACTGGGGCGCGGGGACAAACGCTCAGGCCAACGTGATGAGCCGGATCGGTACGAGTCCGGCGAGCTTCGTTGTCACCACGGGTGACAACGTCTACAACTCCGGCACCGAGACCGAGTACGGCGACCTCACCCAGGGCAATGTGTTCCAGCCGCAGTACCTCCCGGCGATCGGGAGTCGGCCGTTCTTCGCCGCGGAAGGCAACCACGGATTCAGCACGAACCTGCCGTACCTTCAGAACTTCCCGGCGCCGATGGCCGCGCAGACGTCGGGCGGGCGTTACCGCCAGGAGTCGTATTGCTGTATCTCGACGCTGTCGGGCGCGCATGGCTATCCGAGCTCGTGGTACGCGTTCAATTGGGGATCGGCGCGCTTCTACGTGCTGGAGGCCGCATGGGCCGATTCGCAGGGTGGCTACCAGGGCGACTTCCTCGCGCACTGGAACGGCCCGGTCGCGGGATGCGGGCCGTGCGGCGCGGAGCTCCAGTGGCTGCAGGCCGACCTCGCCGCCCACTCCGGAACTCTCAAGTTCGCATTCTTCCACTACCCGCTCCACTCAGACAGCAGCAGCCAAGGTTCCGATACCTACCTCAGCGGCCCGAGCGGTCTCGAGGGCCTCCTCGCGAACAACGGAGTCGGGATCGTGTTCAACGGGCATGCGCATCACTACGAGCGCAACTACCCTCAGATCCCGGGCAAGCCGCTCGTCAGCTACGTGACCGGCGGGGGCGGTGCCGCGCTCGGCAGCGTCAGCACCTGTAGCGCGTTCGACGCCTATGCGATCGGCTCCAACTCGTCGTGTCGGGCGCCGAAACCGGTCTCCGCGGCCAATGTCTACCACTTCCTGCTCGTGAGCGTGAACGGGAATCAGGTCACCGTCACGCCGACCGACTCGACCGGCCGGACCTTCGACGTGCAGACCTACACGTTCTCCGGAGGAGGCGGTGGCGACACCAGCTCGCCGACGGCGCCGGGGAACCTGACCGCCGTGGCGGCGAGTCCGACCCAGGTCAACCTGGGTTGGACGGCGAGCACCGACAACATCGGGGTGACGGGCTACACGATCACCCGAAACGGCGCCACGCTGACAACCACGAGCGGCACCACGACGTCGTTCGCGGACATGACGGTGACAGCGGGCACGGCTTACACCTACTCGGTGCGGGCGACCGACGCGGCCGGCAACCTCTCGCCGGTGTCGAACTCGGCGACCGTGACGACGCCGTCTACGGGCAGCACGTTCGCGTTCACGCCGACGGACGACGCGTACCTCGACCAGGCTGCGGCGTCGACCAACTTCGGGTCCGCGACGCGGATCGTCGCGGACAACAGCCCGGTCAACGACGGACTGATGAAGTTCACGGTGACGACGGGCCATTGCTCGATCACTCGAGCGACGTTGAGTCTCACGGTGGGCACCTCGAGCTCGGATGGATCGAGCAACGGCGGCGATCTGCATACGACCGCGGGCTCGAGTTGGTCCGAGGGCACCGTCACCTGGGCCGACGCGCCGGTCGCGAACGCGACGACGATCGGATCGCTCGGCTCTGTGACCGCGGGCACGACGTACACGCTCGTGGTCACGTCCGCGGTGACCGGCGATGGCGTCGCGAGCTTCCGGCTCACGAGCACCTCCTCCGACGGTGCCCGGTACTTCTCCAAGGAAGGAAGCAGCACCCAACAACCTAGGCTGACCATCACCTGCGCGTGAGCGCCAGACCCCCCAGCCCGACGCCGCGCACCTGACGCTGCCGGGCCGGGCAGGTATCAATGCGGAGACTCTACGAGCCGGCTGGTGCCGATCCCGCCATGTTCCTCAAGCTGGCGAGCACGGGTTACCGATTCCTCCGCTGCCAACGGGCAGCACGCCATACGTGGCAAAGGGCCCGCCGTCGCTCGTCCTGCCGCTCTCGGGCTGGTGATGATGATCGCGCGCGACCCGATATGACGCTCGATCTCGCACCGCGGCTCGTCACTCAAGCGCCACGCGTGCGCCCGCCGCTACCGACCCGCCATCCCGCCGTCCGATCTCCGATTGAGGCGGACAGCATTGCGATCACCGACTGAACCCACCCACAACAGTCTGACAATCCCCAACCCAGAGAGAGTTGCAGGCTAGAGCGCGCGAGCCATCAGCAGCTCGCGCAGATCCTCGCC
>JANLRV010000084.1:0-33427 GCA_031361905.1 Actinomycetes bacterium | reverse complement strand
CCGAGGGCACCTACCCGCTGCCCGAGGCGCAGGTCGACCGCTTCATGCTGAAGGTGCTCGTCGACTACCCGGCGCTCGAGGACGAGCACACCGTCGCGACGCGATCGCTGGCCGACCCGGTCGAGGTGCGGCGCGTGCTCGAGCTCGACCACCTGATCGAGCTGCAGGCGGCGACCCGGCGCGTCTACGTCGACCCGAGCGTGACGCGCTACGCGGTCGCGCTCGCGGCCGCCACACGCAACCTCGCCGGCCACGGCTTCACCGAGCTCGCGCCGCTCGTCTCGTTCGGCGTCAGCCCGCGCGGCCCGATCAGCATGCTGCACGCGGCGCGGGCGCTCGCCGTCCTGCGCGGCCGCCACTACGTGCTGCCGGTCGACGTGCGCGAGCTCGCGCCCGACGTGATGCGGCATCGCCTCGTGCTCTCCTACCGGGCGCTCGCCGACGGCATCGCCCCCGACGCGATCATCGCGCCGGTGCTGCAGGCGATTCCGGCGCCCCGGGTGGAGCTCACGAGCGAGGCCGCGTGACCGAGCTCGCCCTCGCCGTGGGCGAGCGCACCCCGGACCGCCCGGGACCCGGTCGCGTGCCCGAGACGGCGCTGCGCGCCCTCGACCTGCACGTCCGCAGGCGGATCGACGGCGTGCTCGCGGGAGACCACCGGGCCGCCTCGCTCGGCATCGCGCTCGAGCTGGCGCAGGTGCGTCCCTACCAGCCCGGCGACGACGTGCGGCTGATCGACTGGAACACGACGGCGCGGATGGCCGAGCCGCACGTGCGGCTGCACGTCGCCGAGCGCGCGCTCAGCACCTGGATCGTCCTCGACGGCTCCGCGTCGATGGGGTTCGGCACCGCCGTGCGACGCAAGGCCGACGTCGCCGAGGGCGTCGTGCTCGCGATCGGCCACGTCGCGAGCCGCCGCGGCAACCGCCTGGGGCTGCTCACGTTCGGCGATCAGCAGTCGATCGTCGTCCCGCCACGGCAGGGGCGCGTCGGCCTCGTCGGCGTGCTCCTGCGCCTGCAGGATGCGGCGGCCGAGGCCGAGCGACCCGCCGCCGGCCCGACGAGCCTCGGCGATGTGCTCGCCCGCGCGGGCCAGCTCGTGCGCGAGCGCTCGCTGCTCGTCGTCGTCACGGACCTGCGCGGGCCGCGCGACTGGGACGGTCGGCTGCGCGAGCTCTGCGTGCGCCACGAGGTGGTGATCGTCGAGATCCGCGACCGCGCCGAGGACGTGATCCCCGACATCGGCGAGGTCGTGCTCGTCGACCCCGAGACCGGGCGCCAGCTGCGCGTCGACACCGGCCGCAGGCGGCTGCGCGAGCGCTACCGGGAGGCTGCAGCGGCGGACCGCGCCCACGCGGTCCAGACGGTCCGCTCGGCCCGCGCCGATCACCTGCTGCTCTCGACCGGCGATGACTGGCTGCGGCCGCTCGTCGCCGGGCTTGCCAACCGCCCGCTGCGCCGATGACGTTCCAATGGCCCCTAGGACTGCTCGCGCTTGCCGTCATCCCGGTCGCGCTGGCGCTGCTCGCCCTGGCCCGCCGCCGCCAGGCGCGCTACGCGGTGCGCTTCAGCAACCTCGATCTGCTCGCCCAGGTGGCGCGCGAGACACGCTCGCCGTGGCGCTTCGTGCCGACCGCGCTGCTGCTCGCGGCGCTCTGCGCGCTCGCCGTCGGGCTCGCGCGCCCCGCGATCTCCGTCGCGAAGGCGCGCCACCAGGGCACCGTGATCCTCGCGCTCGACCGCTCGGGCTCGATGCTCGCAGACGACGTCAGCCCCGACCGGATCACGGCCTCCGACGAGGCGGCGAAGCGCTTCATCGAAGGCCTGCCCGACGGCATCTCGGTCGGCGTCGTGTCG
Organism: Actinomycetes bacterium; assembly: GCA_031361905.1. Lineage (GTDB taxonomy): Bacteria > Actinomycetota > Thermoleophilia > Gaiellales > JALYLC01 > JANLRV01. The sequence continues at coordinate 31,570 of JANLRV010000084.1, read as the reverse complement.
TTCTCCGACACCGCCGACGTCGTCAGCGCCCCCACCAGCGACCGGACGGCGGCCGCCCGGGCGATCGACACGATCCAAGCGGGTGGCGCGACCGCGATCGGCGATGCGATCGACCGCTCGCTCGACCTGCTCGGCGCGTCTTCGACGACGACGGCCGGGACGCGAGGGCGGGCCATCCTGCTGCTCTCGGACGGCGCGAACACGCGAGGGACGGCGCCCGCGACGGCCGCCGCGGCGGCGAGGAAGGCCGGCATCCCGATCTACACGATCGCCTTGGGCACGCCGGACGGCGTGCTCGACGGCCTGCGGCTGAACATGGGCTTCGGGACGATCGCGGTGCCGCCCGATCCGGTGGCGCTGAAGGCCGTCTCCGACGCGACGGGCGGCGAGGCGTTCACCGCTCTCGATCAGCAGACGCTCAAGCGCGTCTACGACCACATCGGCACGCGCGTCGGCGCGACGCACGTGAGGCGTGAGCTGACCTTCGCGGTCGGTGGCGTCGCGGCCGTCCTGCTGCTCGCGGCCGCGGCCGCCTCGGCACGTCTGAGGAGGATCGCGTGACGTTCGCCGAGCCCCGTCTGCTGCTCGCGCTCGCGCTGCTGCCGCTCGTCGCCGTCGCCTACCTGCTCTCGGCGCGCCGGGGCCGCGGCCGCGTCGCGGCTGCGGCGACACCCGGCCTCTGGCCGAACCTGATGCCGCGGCGGCCCGGCTGGCGCCGGCACGTCGCGCCGGCGCTCAGCGCGCTCGCGATCGGGCTCCTGCTGGTCGGTCTCGCCCGCCCTCAGATGGCGCTGTCGCAGGATCTGCGCGAGACCACGGTCGTGCTGACCGTCGACGCGTCGCGCTCGATGGCCGCGACCGACGTGCAGCCGAGCCGCATCGACGCGGCCCGCAGCGCGGCGCGCGAGCTGCTCTCGGGGCTTCCCGACAACGCCAAGGTCGGCGTCGTCACGTTCTCGCGCCAGGTCCGCGTGCTGGCCGCGCCGACCGACGACCGGCAGGCGGTCGAGAACGCGCTCGCCGGCGTCAGCCTGAGCGGTGGCACGGCGCTCGGCGATGCGATCGATCGTGCCGTCGCCTCGCTCAAGAGCGCGAACGCGCCGGCGCAGGGACGCGCGATCGTGGTCATCTCGGACGGCAAGAGCACCGAGGGGCAGACCGCTCCGCTCGCCGCCGCGCGGGCCGCCAAGGCCGCAGGCGTGCGGGTCTTCACCGTCTCGCTCGGCACCGCGTCGGGCGTCGTCCAGCAGGGCTCGACGACGGTCGCGGTGCCGCCCGACCCGACGACGCTGCAGCGGGTCGCGAGCGTGACGGGCGGGCGCTTCTACCGCGCCGCCGACGCGGCCTCGCTGCGCGCCGCCTACCGCCAGATCGGCGGCGCCGTCCGCCCGGGGCGCACGCGCCAGGACGTCAGCTTCGCGTTCGTCGCGGGCGCCGGGGCGCTCGCCGTTGCCGGGAGCCTGCTCTCGCTCGTCTGGTTCCGCCGCCTGATCTAGACGTCTTGCCAGTCGAGCGATGGTCCGGCGTGCCGGGAGACGATGTCCATCAGCGTCTCGTGCCGCTTCGCGAGCGCCGCCCTGCCGTCGCGGACGACGGCCGTTCCCGGTCGCGTCATCGCGTTGAAGTTCGTCCCGCTCGTGTCGCAGTACGCGCCCTGGCCCGTCATCACGAGCAGGTCGCCCGGCTCGACGTCGGGCAGGTAGACGTCCTCGCAGCTCGAGTCGTAGGCGCACGTCTGGCCGACGACGTCGGCGAGCTTGCCGTTGGCGGGATCGTCTGCGCGCGTCGCGTGCACGACCTGGTGCGCGACCTTCTGGAACCCCTTCGCCGTGAACTGCTGCATCGAGCTGTCGCAGGTGACGAAGCGCCGCGGCGGGTCGGAGTGGCCGTCCTTGACGTCGGAGACCCGCGTCACGAGCACGACGTCCTTGGCGACCTGGTACCGCCCGGTCTCGAACTGCAGGATCGGCAGCCGGTCCTCCGCGAACGCCTCGCGGACCGGTCCCGAGACCGCGTCGATATAGCGGTCGATGGCAGGCAGCGCGTGCATCGTGCCGTCGCCCGCGTTCCCGGGCGTGACCATGAAGATGCCATCGCCCGAGGCGAAGCCGCCGCCGCAGTCGATGCGCTCGACGGTGACGCCGAGCGAGCCCTCGATCCGCCGCGCGAACGCGCAGATCTCGCGCATCACATCGCGGTGGTGGCCCGTCTCGATCTCGATCGTGTAGTCGCCCGCGACGCCGGAGAACGCGAGGTGGTGGTGCAGGCCGCAGAAGCGCAGCCACGGCGCGTCGCGGATGTAGGCGATCACGCGCTCGGCTTCGCCCGTGCCGACCGCGACGCCGAACTTGCCCTCCCAGATCTTCAGCGTCGACTCGTAGCTCGCGTCGTTCGCGAGCAGATCGTTGTAGCCGAGCTGCAGGCGGACCACGCAGTCGGACACGGTGCCGGCGGCGAGCGCAGCCTCGTTGAGCCGCTCGGCCTCGCCGATCGAGTCGATGTTGACCTGCCGGATGCCGAGCTCGGCCGCGAGGCGGAGGGCGGCCGGGCTCTTGCCGTTGCCGTTGAGCACGATCCGCTCGGGCGCCGCGCCGCTCATCAGCGCGATCTGCAGCTCGGCCTCGCCGGTGCAGTCGAAGCGCCCGCCGGCGCGCTGCAGCGTGCGGACGATCTCGAGCGTGTGGTTGGCCTTGATCGAGTAGTGGCACTCGATCTGTGGGTAGCGCGCCTCCCAGGCATCGACGAAGCGGCGGTAGTTGTGCTCGATCCCTCGCAGCGACGCGACCCAGAGCGGCGTCCCGAACGCCTGCGCGAGGTCGTCGATGGCACAGCCGTCGAGGAACAGCCGCCCGTCTCGCGACTCCATCAGCTCGGGCCAGTCGGCCTCTCGCGCGACCTCGTTCGTGACCGCCTGATCCACTGCCATCTCACGCTCCTCTCGACCGGACCCCGAAGCTACCACTCCTCGCAGCCGCCTGCAGCGCATCGCGGAACGACGGGCCCCAGTAGGCGGCGCCCGCGCGGTCCGCGAGCTCGCCGTCGACCGCCGGCCCGGCGAGCACCCAGGGGATCGCCGGCGCGTCCGAGATCACGGCGAGCGCGCGGGCGACGGGCTTTGCGAGCGTGCAGACGACCACCACCGCTGCGGCCGTTCGCCGCTGCGCGAGCCGCGCGACGCCCTCGAGCGGCGTCTCGGCACCGAGCGCGCCGGTGCGCCAGCCCTCGCGGGCGAGCGCGTAGGCGAGCGCCTGCCCGCCGAGCACGTGGCGCTCGCCGGGCGGGCTGCAGATGATGCAGAGCGGGCCGCTCCGCGCCGGCATGCGCGCGTGCTGCGCCGCGAGGTGGCGCCCCACGGCCTCGCTCAGGAGATGCTCGCCGACAACCGCATCGGCATGCTCGTGCCAGCGCGCGCCGACGGCGTCGAGCGCGGGGAAGATCGCCTGCTCGAGCGCGTCGAGCACCGGAAGCTCGCGGAACAGCTCGACGAGCCGCACCTCTACCTCCTCGCCTCTCCCGGCGAGCGCGTCGCGCGCGAGCGCGGCCGCGGCCCGGCGCCCGCCGCCCGCGAGCTCGTCGAGCGTTCGCAGCGTGCGCGCCGCCTCGCCGATCCGCCGTCCGTCCGCGATCTGCCCGGCGAGCCAGCGCACGCGCTCGATGTCGCCGGCGGCGTAGCGGCGATGGCCGCCCGCGCTGCGCTGCGGAACGAGCACCGCGTGCCGCTCCTCCCACGCGCGCAGGAGCGCGATCGGGACGCCGGTGCGCTCGGCGAGGACGCCGATCGAGATGTTGTGCGTGTGTGAAAACCTCGACACTGCCGACAGTATGAATGTAGATTTCTGGACATCATGAGATGGCGGGTTGAGCTCGAGACGAGATCGTCGTTCATCTACTGCTCGACGTCGCGCTCCTACACGAGCGCCTGGAAGTCGGTGCAGCGTCAGCTGACGCGGCGGCCGAACGCCCGGCTGCGCATCCTCTCGTGCGACGAGGCAGACGTGATCGAGACGGACGGGGCCTGGCGCGTGATCGCGCGGGTCTCGGGCGGACAGCTCGTCGAATGGCAGGGCACGCCCGTCGGCGGCAGCGCCGCGCACCCCTGACCCGTTGACCCGTCTGCTAGTTGTGTGAGCGAAGGTCCACCTCCAAAGGGGCACATCGTGAGCACCGAGAGCAAGCCGTTCGACGTCAGCTCGATCGGACGGGATACCTGGATTGCCGGAGCGGGGGCGCTCGCGCTCTTCCTCGGGCCCTTCTTCTCGTGGTACAGCTTCAGCCTCGGTCCGGTCTCGATCTCGATCAGCGGCTGGGACGAGACGTTCCTCGCCAAGCTCTGCGTGCTCGCCGGTCTCGCTGCGCTGATCTTGATCGTGATGGAGGTGCTCGAGAAGCCGCTTCCGCAGCTCCCCATCTCGAAGGCCGAGGCGCTGCTCGCTCTCGGCGCGATCGGCGTCGTCTTCATGGTCATCAAGCTGCTCGACTTCCTCTTCACGTTCCCGAGCGCGGTCGATCTCAGCTTCGGCTTCTTCATCACCCTGATCGGCGCTGCCGCACTCGCCTGGGTGGGGTGGTCGACGCGCGGGACCGATTGATTCCGCCCCCCTCCTGTCGTACGATCAGCCCCGTTCGCCGATCGATCGCCGGTCGACCTGGCTGAGCACCGACGGACAGCGGGGCACCCCTGGGCGCCAGTCCGACCGAGACGTGGAGGGACCGTGTGACGAGAGGAAGACGCGCCCTGCTCGGGCTGCTGCTCGCGGCGCTGGTCGTGCTCGGCGCCGAGGTCACGCATCCCGACGACCGCACGGCCTCGGCACCGATCCTCTCCGCGAAGCTCACGTCCGGCGGGATCACGCTCACGGGAACGGCTCCCTCGGCGAGCGCGAAGAACGCCGCGGCGATCAAGGCTGCGGCGCTCTTCGGCGGTGACCTGACGAAGGTCACGAACCGGCTCGAGGTTGCGAGCGGCGCCGATGCCGATGCGCTCGCGCGCTTCCTCGAGGGCCTTGGCGGGGTCGGCGCGAAGGTGCGCCCGCTCAGCTACTCGCTGACCGGCTCGCGCGTGAGGCTGACCGGGACGGCGCCCGACGCGGCAGCGCGGCTGGCAGTCGAGCGGGGCGTCGCGCAACGGCTCGGCGCCGGCTTCGCGATCGATGATCGCATCGGTGTCGCGGATTCGACGGGGACCGCGGGAACCTCGACGGAGACGCCGCCGCCCGCACCGCCGCCGGCCGCGTCCCCCGCCGTGCTGCAGCGCACGCTCGACGCCGCGCTCGCGGGCAAGACGATCGAGTTCGAGACCGGCAGCGCCGTGCTCACCCCGCAGGGCACCGCGGTGCTGCGATCGGTGCTCCCCGCGATCCGCAAAAGCACGCTCGCGATCCTCGTCAACGGCCACACCGACAACGTCGGGGAGCCCGGCAAGAATCGCAAGCTCAGCCTCGCTCGGGCGCGCACGGTCGTCCGCTTCCTGGTCGCGAACGGCGTCGCCGCCGGGCGCCTCGGCGCGCAGGGCTTCGGCGCTGCGCGCCCGGTCGCGACGAACGCGACCGACACAGGGCGCCAGAAGAACCGTCGAATCGTCCTGCGGGTCAAGAAGGGGTAGGGAGCCATGTTCCAGAGTCACCACTGGTGGGAGATCTTCTGGGGGGCCGTGCTGGGCCTGGCCATGCTCGGTCTCGGCCTCTGGCTCGGGCGGACCCGCGAAGGCGGCGCGAGCGTCTCGCGGATCGAGACCGACCTGCGCGCCCGGCTCGACGAGCGTGAGCGCGAGCTCTCGCAGGAACGCGAGCGCGGAGCCGAGCGCGAGGACGAGCTCGAGCGCCTGCGGCGCGAGCTGGCACCCAAGGAGTTCTCGATCGCCGCAGCTGCGCCGGCCGTCATCGCGGAGGCGCCGGCGGTGCTCGTCGCCGAGTCGCCGGTGCCCGCCGGCGCGGACGGGCTCGTGGGAGACGATCTCGAGGAGATCCACGGCGTCGGTCCCAAGCTCGCGCGGCGGCTGCGTGAGAACGGGATCACGACCTTCGCGCAGATTGCAGCCTGGACCGACGCCGACATCGACGGCTTCGACGCGAGGCTGCCGGAGTTCAAGGGCCGCATCCGCAAGGAGCGCTGGGTCGCGTCCGCGCGCGAGTGCCTCGAGCGCGCGCACGGCGGCGACGCGCCGGAGGAGGAGGTCGTGGCCGTGGCCGTGACGGCCGTCGAGGCGAAGCCGGCCGTGCTCGACGAGGCCGACGACCTCGTCGATCTCTACGGCGTCGGGCCCCGAATCGCGCGGCTGCTCAACGAGCACGGCGTCACCAGGTTCCGCCAGATCGCCGTCTGGACGCCCACCGACGTCCAGCGGTTCAGCGCCCTGCTGCCCGATTTCAAGGACCGGATCCGCCACGAGGGCTGGATCGAGTCCGCGCGCGAGGAGCACTTCAAGAAGTACGGCGAGCGGATCTAGCCAGCTAGCCCTTCCAGTCGCTGACCACGATCCGTAGCGGCGCGCCGCGAGGCACATCGAGGTTCGCGCGGATGTCGGGCAGCAGCGTCGCCGTGCCGTCGTCGCCGAGCAGCTCGATCGCGTCCCGCCCGGGCCGCGCGAGCGCGCGCAGGCGTCCGTCCGGCGAGGGCACGCCGGCCACCGGCCGGGCCGGAAGCCGGTCGAGCACGCGCGGGACCCCCGCAGGGGAGACCTCGAACCGGACCCGCTCGAGCGTCGTCGCCAGCTGCAGCACGAGCCCTCCCCGCGCCCAGGTCAGCGCGAGCGGCGTGCCGCGCCAGACGGCCCCGAGCGTGCCGATTTGGCGCCCCCTGTCGGCCTCGGCGATCCGCAGGCCCGCTCGCGTCAGGTAGGCGACCGTTCGTCGCGCCGCGTCCGGTCGCCAGGCGGGCGCCACGGCGAGGGTGGAGCGCCCGATCAGGCGCGGTCCGCCGCTCCCGCCGGGCCCGACGCCGTCGCCGCCGACGAGGTAGAGGTCGCTGCCGGAGCGGAACGCGATGCGCACGTCGCCGCCGCGCTCGAGCGACCAGCGCGGCAGCGAGACCGGCCCGTCCGTCGGCACCGTCGCGATCCGCCGGCCGTTCGCGACGCGCACGAGCACGAGCGAGTGGCCGTGGGCGAACGCCGCGTTGAGGGCGCGAGGCGAGAGCGCGCCATCGCGATACGGCCGACCGAGCAGGCGGAGCCGGTCGCGCCGGACCGCCCACGAGCCGCTCGACGCCGAGACGAGCAGCGTTCCCGAGGCGGGCAGGCGCAGCTCGACGAACCGTCCGCGGCCGCCGGAGCCGAGCTCGACCGCGGCGGCCGCGCCCGCGGTGCCGAGCGCCAGCAGCGCGACCGCGAGCACGACTCGGCGCGGGACGCGGGGCACCCTCGCGCGCGCCGTCGTACGGCGGCGCCCAACCGCTGGGAGGCCGGCGCGTGCGAGCGCCAGGAGGCGCTCCTCGCCTGCGCTCTCGCCGGGTGCGCGGAACGCGCCGAGGCGCTCGCGCAGCTCTCGCTCGTTCATCGCTCGACCACCTCCGCGAGCGCGTCGAGCGCCCGGCGCAGGCGCGAGTTGATGGTGCCTCGAGGGAGCTCGAGCATGGTCGCGATCTCGCCGGGCGTGTAGTCGAGCAGGTAGCGCAAGACAACGACGGCTCGGTGCTCGAGCGAGAGCGCGCCCAGCGCGGTCACCAGCGCGTCGTCCAGCGGCACCGGATCTTGAGCGGCAGGCTCGCCCTCGGCCGCAGTGCGGCGCAGCGCGCGGGCACGCGCGTAGTCGAGGGCGCGGTTCGCGACGATCCGGTGGAGCCACGGCGCGAACGGTCGCGCCCGATCGAACCGCTCGAGCCGGTGCAGCGCCGCGAGCAGCGCCTCCTGGGCGATGTCCTCCGCGGCCGAGGCATCGCGCGTGATCAGGTAGGCCGCGCGGTAGGCGGGACGCCAGTGGCGGCGATACAGCTCCTCCACGGCGGCGCTCGAGCCGTCGGCGGCAGCGGCGATCAGCCGCCGCTCGTCCGGCGCACGCGCGTGCCCGGCCGTGATGGGACCTGCGGTCGCGGTTACCACGCCTGGAGTACGTGCGAGGCGTCCGCGGAGGTCCATCCGCCAACGGTACGCTCCGGTCGATGTCGTCGACGGTCATCGATCACCTCACGCCGCGCCCGAAGACCGTGCTCGCGGGCGCCCCCGCCGAGGAGGTTGCCGCGCTGCTCGCGCGCGAGAACGTGCGCGACGTGCTCGTGCTCGACGCAGACGGCGTGCTGATCGGCGTGATCGACCAGGCGCCGGTGCCCGGCACGCTCGCGCGCGACGCCTGCCGCCCGATCACCGAGGTGCTCGCACCCGAGACGGACTCGACGGCGGCCCTGCGGCAGATGGAGCGCTCCGACGTGCTTCGCCTCCCGGTCGTCGCCGCCGACGGCACGCTCGTGGGCGTGATCGCGCGCAGGCTGCTCGCCGAGCGGCTGTCCGGGACCTGATCGCGCGCGAGCGGGGTAGAGAGGGCATGAAGCGACTCGCCCTGATCCTGCTCGTGACGCTCGCCCTCGCACCGGCAGCGCTCGCAGGCGCCCCCTATCCCACCGTCAGCGCCGCGCAGACGGAGACGCAGCGCATCGGCGCACGCGCAGTCACGGTGACGACGGCGAGCGGCACGACGAGCGTCGCGCTGACCGGTGCGAGCGTCGAGCTCCTCGGCTCGTGGGGCCTGCCGATCGTGACGCTCCGCGGACACCGCGCCGGGCTCGCGTACGCCGGGTCGACGGCCGTCGTCGTGCAGCGTCACGCGCCGGAGGGTCGCTCGGTGTTCGCGGTCGTGGACGCGCGCGGTGCCCACGTGATCGACCTGGCCGGCGCGTTCTCGGTGGACGCGCTCGCACCCGACGGCTCGACGCTGTTCGTCGTCGAGCACCTCGCCGGTGGGGGCGGAAACCGCTACGCCGTCCGCACGGTCGATGTCTCGAGCGGGCTGCTTGCGACGGGGCGGCTCGCGACGAAGGACTTCGGCGAGTCGTGGGAGTCGACGATGGACGGCCGGCCCTACGACCGCGTGGTCTCGGCGGACGGCAGCTGGGTCTTCACGCTCTACCGCGGTCGCACGCGCCCGTTCGTCCACGCGCTGCACGTGACCGCCGCATTCGCGTTCTGCTTCGATCTGCCTGTGAGCTGGCAGAGCGCGGCCGCGGTGCTGCGCCTGCGAATGGGCGCGAACCACAGGGTGATGGTTCGGCGCCACTCCACCGAGCTCGCGCGCATCTCGGTCGACGCGCCCGGCATCGTGCTCAGCTGACGCCGGGCAGGAGCCAGCTGTCGATCAGCCGGCGGGCGATCGAGACGTCCGGCGGCAAGGTCGGCAGCCGCGCGTCGCGCCGAAACCACGAGACGTCGATGATCTCGTCGGGGTCGGGCCGCAGCTCGCCGCTGGCCCACTCGGCCGTCATGCCGATCATCAGCGAGTGCGGAAACGGCCACGACTGGCTCTCGACGTAGCGCACGTCGCGGACCTCGATGCCGACCTCCTCCCGCACCTCGCGGTGCACGGAGTCCTCGATCGACTCGCCGGGCTCGACGAAGCCTGCGAGCACGCTGTACATCACGCCGGGAAAGCGCACGCCCCGCGCGAGCAACAGCTCGTCGCCCCGCGTCACGCGCACGATCATCGCGGGCGAGTAACGCGGCCAGGCCGTGTGGCTGCAGCGGGAGCAGCGGCGCGCGCGGCCGCCGTCGTCGGGCTCCGTGCGAGCTCCGCAGCTGCCGCAGAAGGCGTGCGTGCGCAGGAAGCGGATGCGCTGGATCGCGCGGTCGGCCTCGGCGAAGCGGTGGCGGCCGAGCGCGACCGCGACGGGCCGGATCGGCAGGAAGCTCCACCCGCCGGGGGCCTCGATGCCGTCGGCGACGTCGATCGCGAACGCGCGGGTGCCGTCGGCCGCCTCGCCGAGCGGGTAGCTGGCGCCGGGAAGCGGTGGCTCGGCGCCCTCGGGAAAGACCGCCGCGTCGTCGCCCGTCCCCCGCACGAGCAGCTCGTCCCCGCGGACGGCGATCCAGCGGATGGCGAGAGCTGGTTTCAAGAGCGTCGTTCGTGTTTGGAGTGGCCCAACGAGCCGCAGGACGATCCAGTCGCGCCAGACACCACGACAATCTTGGAACCAGCTCTCAGAGCCTCGGTCACCCCCGGAGTGTTGCGGAGGCACGGGCCAGGGGCATCAGTCATGCTTGCGCGGATGCTGCGCCCCGTCCGCCTGACCGCCGCGCTGATCGGCGCTCTCGCAGCCACGCTCGTCGTCGTGCCGGCGTCCTCGGCTGCGCGCTGGGAGACGGACGGACCGGTCTATGCGATGCAGCAGTCGCAGGGGACGCTCTACCTCGGCGGGCGCTTCACCGCGCTCTATCGCCGCACCGCCCCCGCGGTGCTGCTCGCCACGACCGGCGACGCCCTCGCGCCGCCCCCGCTCGCGTTCGGCGCGCGGGGCCGCGTCACGATCGCGGTCTCGGATGGAATCGGCGGCTACTACGTTGCCGGCGAGCTCGACTCGGGCGGCGTCGTCGAGCGCCTCGTGCACGTCCGCGACGACGGGACGCGCGACGCCGGCTTCCTCGCGTCGGGGCTGACCGTGGCGCCGACGGCGATGGCCGTGCTCGGATCGACCGTCTACGTCGCCGGGCGCGGGCTGCCGCTGACCGCGGTCGACGGGCAGGTCGGAACGGCGACGCCGCTGCCGGCACAGCCCGACGGCGACGTCTCCGCCCTCGCGATCGCGGGCCGCCGGCTGATCGTCGCCGGGCGCTTCGCCCAGCTCGGCGCGGCGCCCCGCGCGAACCTCGGCGCGATCGACCTCTCGACGGGGGCCGTCGCGCCGTGGTCGCCGTCGACGGACGGCGCCGTCGCCGCGGTCGCCGTCGATCAGGGAGATCTGATCGTGGGAGGGTCGTTCACCACGATCGCCGGCGTCGCCCGCCGGAACCTCGCACGCGTCTCGCTCGAGACCGGCGCGGTCCAGCCGAGCTGGCTGGCCGCGTCTGCCGACGCGGTCCAGCAGCTCGCCGTCTCGGACGACCGCGTCTACTTCTCGACGACCGCCGCCTCGGGGCCGAACCTGCTCGCGCTCGACCGGGCGAGCGGCGGCGCAACGCCGTTCCGCCTGCGCGTGGCGGGCCAGCTGCGGGCGATCCTGCCCGTCGGCGGGCAGGTCTACCTCGCCGGCGCGTTCCGCAAGGTCGGTGGCCGCTCTCGCCTCAACCTCGCCGCCGTCGACCAGCAGACCGCCGCGCTGGCCGACTGGAACCCGAGCCCCGCGGGACCGGTGGCCTCGCTCGTCTCAGGCTCGAGCGGGAGGCTCCTCGCGGCGGGATCGTTCACGAAGATCGGCTATCTGGAGCGACGCAACCTCGCTGCGGTGAACGTCGCGAGCGGCCGGCCGCTCGCCTGGCGCCCGAGCGCGGACCGTCCCGTGCGCGCGCTCGCCGTCGAGGGTGCGAGGGTCTACGTCGGCGGCGCGTTCCGCGTGCTGGCCGGCGCGCCGAGGCGCTTCCTCGGCGCCGTGGCGACCGGCACCGGCGCCGCAGCCACCTGGGCGCCCACGCTCGACGGAGAGGTGCGCGCGATCGCCGTCTTCGGGTCGACCGTGGTTGCGGGTGGCACCTTTCGCCGGGCCGGCAAGCTCGCGCGGCGCGGCCTCGCCGCGTTCGGGCCGGATGGGCGGCCGCGTGGCTGGAATGCCCACCTGGCCGGGAGCGTGCGCGCGCTCTCGCGGTTCCGGGGGACCGTGCTCGTCGGTGGCCTGTTCCGCTCGGTCGCCGGCGTGCCGCGCCGGAACTTCGCCGTCGTCACGCTCAACGGGAAGGCGGGCGTGACGCCCCTGCACGCCGACACGAACGGCGAGGTGCGTGCCGTCGCGCTCGACGGAGGTGGCGTGATCGTCGGTGGCGACTTCACGCGCGTCAACGGCATCGTGCGTCGCTCCCTCGCGCGCGTCGACCTGCGCTCGCTGGTCGTCCCGTGGGGCGCGGCGCTCGCCGGCCGGTCCGTCTCCGTCGACGCGATCGGCATCGCGGGCGCCTCGGTCTACGTCGGCGGCAGCTTCGACTTCGCGGGCGGCCAGCGGCGCGCGGGGGTCGCGGCCTTCGCGCGTGCGAACGGGGTGCTGCAGCCCTGGCAGGCCGCGTTCGTCGTCGATCCGGCGACCACCCCGGCGATCTCCGCGCTCGCGGCGGGCCCGGCAGGCGTCGTGCTCGGGGGTGCCTTCACGCTGACCTCGGGCACCGCCAACCTCGTCGCCGTCGATCCGATCGCCGGCGCGGAAACCGGCTAAGAAGCTCTAACGGTGCTAATGCCCGAGCACTAGCGCCCGAGCTGCTCGTCGGCCTGGCGCTTGATCGCGTGGACGATCGCCGGATCGCGCAGCGTCGTCGCATCTCCGAGCTCGTTCCCCTCGGCGATGTCCTTGAGCAGGCGCCGCATGATCTTGCCCGAGCGCGTCTTCGGCAGGTCGGGCGTGAAGAGCAGCATCGACGGCCGGGCGATCTTGCCGATCTGCGTGACCACGTGCTGCCGTAGCTCCTCTCGCAGAGCGTCGGAGTGGTCGTGGCCGCCGATCGTCGTCACGAACGCCGCGATCCCCTCTCCCTTGATCGCGTCGTGCGCGCCGATCACGGCCGCCTCCGCCACCGCGGGGTGCGAGACGAGCGCCGACTCGATCTCGGTCGTCGACATGCGGTGGCCGGCGACGTTGATCACGTCGTCGACGCGCCCGAGCAGCCAGACGTAGCCGTCGCTGTCGGTCTTCGCGCCGTCGCCGGCGAAGTAGGTGCTCGTGCCGAAGCGGCTCCAGTAGGTCTCGACGAAACGCTCGTCCTCGCGGTAGAGCGTGCGCAGCATGCTCGGCCACGGGCGCTTGATCACGAGGTAGCCGCCCTCGCCGCGGGCCACCTCGTTGCCCTGGTCATCGACGATCGCCGCCGAGATCCCGGGCAGCGGCCGGGTCGCCGAGCCGGGCTTCGTCGTCGTCACGCCGGGCAGCGGCGAGATCATGATCGCGCCGGTCTCGGTCTGCCACCACGTGTCGACGATCGGGCAGCGCCCCCCGCCGATGCGCTCGTGGTACCAGATCCACGCCTCGGGGTTGATCGGCTCGCCGACCGTGCCGAGCAGTCGCAGCGACGAGAGGTCGTAGCCCTCGAGGTGGTCGTCGCCCGCGCCGATCAGCGCGCGGATCGCGGTCGGGGCGGTGTAGTAGATCGTCACGCCGTGGCGCTGCACGATCTCCCAGTGGCGGCTCCAGCTCGGGTGCTCGGCGGCGCCCTCGTAGATCACGCTCGTCGTGTGGTTCTGCAGAGGGCCGTAGACGATGTAGCTGTGGCCGGTGACCCAGCCGATGTCGGCGGTGCACCAGTAGACGTCGTCCGGCTTGATGTCGAAGACGAGCCCGTGCGTGACCTTGGCGCCGAGCAGGTAGCCGGCGGTGGTGTGCAGGATCCCCTTCGGCTTCGCCGTCGTGCCGGACGTGTAGAGCAGAAACAGCGTGTCCTCGGCGCCCATCCGCTCGGGCTCGCACCAGGCCGGCTGGCGCGGCACGAGATCGTGGTACCAGACGTCGCGACCCTCGACCCAGCCGACGTCATCGCCGGTGCGCTTGACGACGAGCACATGCTCGATCGTGGGGCACTGCTCGCAGGCGTCGTCGGCGGCCTGCTTGAGCGGCACGATGCCGCCCTTGCGCCAGCCGCCGTCGCCGGTGATCAGCAGCTTGCACTCGGCGTCCTGGATGCGGCCCGCGAGCGAGCTCGCCGAGAAGCCGCCGAAGATCACGGAGTGGGCCGCGCCGATGCGCGAGCATGCGAGCAGCGCCATCGGCAGCTCGGGGACCATCCCGAGGTAGATCGCGACGCGGTCCCCGCGCTCGACGCCGAGCTCCTTGAGCGCGTTCGCGAGGCGGTTCACCTCGTCGTGCAGCGAGCGGTAGGTGAAGACGCGCTCGTCGCCGGCCTCTCCCACCCAGATGTACGCGACCTTGTCGCCGCCTCCGGCCGCGAGGTGGCGGTCGAGGCAGTTGACCGAGGCGTTCAGGGTGCCGTCCGCGAACCAGCGGTAGAAGGGCGGGTTGGAGTCGTCGAGCGTCTCGGTCGGCGCGTCGAACCAGGCCAGCTCGGCGAGCGCGCGCTCGGTCCAGAAGGCGACCGGATCGGCATCCGCCGCGGCGTAGATCGCCTCATCGCGAACGCGGGCGGCGGCGGTGAATGCGGGTGGCGGCGGGAACGTCCGCTGCTCGTCAAGAAGCGCCTCGATCGCCTGGCCAGGCACATGATCCGTCATACGTTGACCTTAGCCTGAATCGCCATGCCGTGGAGGCGTGGGGGGCCTCTCTTGGCGCCGCCGACGAGCTGCGACAGACCCGCGAGACGGAGATTCCGGCTGAAGCGCGTCATTGCTCTTCCGGCGCGGTATCCTGCGCGCGTGAAGGAATGCGCCAGCATGCGCCGAAAGGCTTTTGGTTCGGCGGCCGCAGTGCTGATCGCGCTGGTCACGGCGGCGTCGGTGCCCGCTGCCGGCGCGCGCGTGACCGGCGACTCCTACGGCGTGCGCGTGATCGTCCCGGGCGCGCAGGCGAGCGGCACCGGGTCGTCCACGGCCGGCTCCTACGCCTATCGCGACCTCGTCTCGGTGGGCGCGTACTCGACCGCGCTCGAGCAGACCGCCGACCGCGTGTTCGCGCGCGCCGACCTCTCCGATGTGAGCCTGCTGGACGGGCTCGTGCGGATCTCTGCGATCAGCGCGAAGGTGTTCGCGGACGGGCGCGCGGCGTCCGCTGCCGGCACGTTCGATGGCGGCGTCGGAGCGATCACGGTCGCTGGCTCTGCGGTCGGGAGCGGTCGCTTCGAGATCCCCGGCATCGGCTATGGCTCGACGAGCGAGCAGCGGGTGATCTCAAGCGGCGGAGCGGCCTTCCGCGGCGCCGTCGTCGGCGTGCGCATCCACCTCTCGGTCGGCTGGCACGACCTGCCGGCCGGGACCGAAGTGATGCTCGGCTACGCCGACGCGGGGGCGCTCGCCAAGGCCGCCGCTCCGGCGGAGCCCGCGGCACCCGCGGCTCCGGTGCAGGCCGAGCTCAGCGCCCCGGCGACCCCGGTCGTCCGCGCCGCGAGCACGACTCCGCCTCACGATGGATCCGCCGGGGCGAGCGACACGCCGGCCGAGCCCGATGGGACGGGGTACGTTCCCGAGGGGACGTCGTCGATCCCGCCCGGCGGCTGGACCGCCAGCCCGCCGATCGATCCCGCCCGCCGCACGCAGCTGCTCTCGCCGGAGTACGTCTTCCCGGTCGCCGGCGGCGCGTCGTTCTCGAACGACTGGGGTGGCTACCGCTCCGATACCGGATTCCACCAGGGCATCGACCTGTTCAGCGCGTGCGGCACGCCGCTCGTCGCGGTGCACGAGGGCACGGTCGGCCGGATGGGCTGGAATCGCCTCGGCGGCCGCCGCATCTGGATCAACGACACGAACGGGAACTCGTTCTACTACGCGCACATGTCGGCCTACGCCGCCGGTCTGAGCGAGGGCATGCACGTCGCGCCGGGAGCGATCGTCGGCTACATGGGGAACACCGGAGACGCGCAGGGAACGCCGTGCCACCTGCACCTGCAGGTGCATCCCGGTGGCGGCTGGGCGGTCCCCCCGTACGAGTACGTGAGCGTCTGGCTGAACCGCGACACGTCCGCGATCACGAGCTTTGCCGAGGTCGCAGTCGGGCCGCCGCCCGTCTCCTCGATCATCGGGCTTCCCGGTGCCGACATCTCGTCCGGCTCCGGCCTCGACCCGGCCTCGCTGCTCGCAGCCGCCGACCTGCCGCTCGCCGACGGCTCCGAGCTTCTGCAGATCTCGGTACCCGAACCCGGACCGCGCGCGCTGCTCGCGCCCGACGCGCTGGAGCGCGCGTTTCCGAGCCGCGCGTTCGTGCGCTAGCAATGCGACTTCACGAAGCGCTGGAGGCTCTCGGCGCGCGGGGCGAGCCGTCCTATCGCGTGGAGCAGGCGCGGCATGCGGCGTTCGTCTCGCTGGCCGAGAGCTGGGAAGAGGTGACGACCCTCTCGAAGCAGCTGCGCTCGGAGCTCAGCGAGCTCGCGCCGCTGCGGACGCTCGTCGTCGAGGACGAGCAGCGCGCGGTCGACGGCACGATCAAGCTGCGTCTGCGGACCCATGACGGCTACCCGATCGAGGCCGTCGCGATGCGGCACCGCGACCGGCGAACGCTGTGCCTCTCCTCGCAGTCCGGCTGTGCGCTCGCGTGCACGTTCTGCGCCACGGGCACGATGGGGCTCGGCCGCAACCTGACGGATGGTGAGATCGTCGAGCAGGCCCTGCGACTCGCGCGGCTCCTGCGGGACGAGCAGGGCGCCGGCGTCTCGAACATCGTGATGATGGGCATGGGCGAGCCGTTCCACAACTACGACAACGTGCTCGCCGCCCTCCGCGAGCTCAACGACCCGCAGGCGTTCGGCCTCGGCGCGCGCCAGATTGCGATCTCGACCGTCGGCTGGATCCCCGGCATGGACCGGCTCGCCGACGAGCAGCTGCAGTTCAAGCTCGCGCTCTCCCTGCACGCACCGAACGATCAGGTGCGCAGCCAGCTGATGCCGGTGACGAAGCGCTTCCCGGTCAGCGAGCTGATGCGCGCGTGCGGCCGCTATCGCGCGAAGACGAAGCGGCGCATCTTCATCGAGTACCTGCTGCTCGAGGGCGTCAACGACTCGATCGAGCTCGCGCGCGAGCTCGCCGAGCTGCTGCGGGCGGGCGGTCCCGGAGCGTTCCACGTCAACCTGATCGCCTACAACCCCACGGACTCGCCGTACCTCGGCTCGCCGGACGCCGTCGTCTCCACCTTCCGCCGGCAGCTCGAGAAGGCCGCGATTGGCACGTCCTACCGCCGCTCGCGCGGCCAGGGCATCGAGGCCGCCTGCGGCCAGCTCGCGATGCAGGGCATGCCGGCGCGCAAGCGCGCCGCCGTCTAGCCTCCCACGCCGCCGTCAAGCGTCCCCCGCCGCGCGCTTCCTACTTCGTCGTCGCAGCCTTGCCGGGCGTGAAGTTGAAGAACGCGTTGCTCGGCACGAGCTGGATGTTCGGTGACTTCGCGAGCTCTTGCAGCGCGAGCACGCGCTGGTAGTCGACAAAGACGGGCGTGAGCGCGTTCGCGAGCAGCCGGTTGGCCTTGGCCTGCGACTCGGCGCGGATCAGGGTCGAGCGGGCGTCGCCCTGGGCGAGCGCCACGTTCTGCTCGGCCTCGGCCTTGCTCTGGGCCACCTTCGCCTGCGCGGTCTGCGCGTCCTGCGTGGCCTCCTGCTTGCGCTCGATCGCGTCCTTGAACTTCTTCGAGAAGTCGATGTTGCGGATGTTCACGTCGGAGATCAGGATCGCCTTGCAGCCACGCAGCCGGGTCTCGTCGCACTTCGGCCCGAGCTGCTGGTTGAGGAGCTTGACGAGCGACTTGCGGATCTCGTCGCGGTTCGGCGCGATCTCCACCGACGTGTAGCGAACGGTCTGCTCCTTGGCGTCGTTGAGGACGCGGCTCGGCACGAGCGTCTCGAACCAGTTCGGCCCGACGTTGGTGTAGAGGTTTTCGATCTGGCGCGTGTCGATCTGGTAGTTCAGCACGATGTCGAAGATCACGTCCTGGCTCTCGCGCGAGAAGCCGACGATGCTCGGGAACTCTGCGCGCTGGATCTGCGTGTTGATCTCGCGCACGCCTTGCCAGGGCGCCGTGAAGACGATGCCGCTCTCGGTGCGGCCGACGATCTTGCCGTTCTTGCCGATCTGATAGACGAGGCCGGTGTGACCGGCGCTGATCGTGTGCACGGACGAGAGCGCGGTCACGACGGCGAGCAGGAGCACGCCCGCCCCGATCGCAAGCGCGCGCAGCTGGCTCTTCGGCGTGGCCGGCCGCAGCGTGGGCACCACGAAGAAGGCGGCGAGCGTGACGGCGGAGATCAGGAACGCGACGACGATGAAGGCCATGGCCTGGAGCATAGGCCCTGTCTCAGCGCCGATCCCTCTCAGACCTGGTTTCAATCGTGTCGTGGTGTCTGGCAACCCCAGACACGAACGACACATTCGAATCCCTCTCTAGGCGGCTTCGGCGCGCTCGTGGAAGTCGCGCAGCCGCTGCTCGAGCACCGAGGCCTCGAGCGGGCGATCGAACAGATACCCCTGGCCGCGATCGCAGCGCACCTCGCGGGCATAGCTGAACTGCTCCATCGTCTCGATCCCCTCGGCGACGGTCTCGACGCCGATCGAGTGGGCGAGCTGGATGATCGCGGCGAACAGGTTCGCGCCGCGCTCGTCGTCGAGGCGGTCGGTGAAGCCCTTGTCGATCTTGAGGATGTCGATCGGGAAGCGCCTCAGGTAGTCGAGCGACGAGTAGCCCTTGCCGAAGTCGTCGACGGCGATCCGGATGCCGAGCGACTTCAGCCGCTTCAGCTGCTCGGCCGCATTGGAGTCGCCGAGCAGCAGCGTCTCGGTGATCTCGACGATCAGGCGCGACGGGGCGATTCCGGATGCCGCGATCGCCGTGCGCACGCTCTCGAAGAAGTCGTGCTCCTCGAGCTCGCGGCCGGAGATGTTGACGGTGACCGCGATCTCGGGGTCGAGATGCGACCAGGCGACCGCCTGGTTGCAGGCCTCGCGCATGATCCAGCGCCCGATCTGCACGATCAGGCCGGTCTCCTCGGCGAGCGGGATGAAGTCGTTCGGGCCGAGCAGGCCCCGCGTCGGGTGCTGCCAGCGGACGAGCGACTCCGTGCAGCTGATCCGCCCGGTCTCCATCAGCACGATCGGCTGGTAACGGGCCACGAGCTCGCCGCGCCCGATGCCGTCCTCGAGCTCTTCGATCAGCCGCGCGCGAGCGGTGATGTCGGCCAGCATCGAGTGGTCGAAGCTGGCGTGGCAGTTGCGGCCGTTGTTCTTCGCCTCGTACATCGCGATGTCGGCGTTGCGCAGGAGCTCGTTCGCGCGCACCGTGTCGTCGTCGGGCTCCGCGATGCCGATGCTGGCTCGCACGGTGTGCGGCTGGCCGGCCAGCATGAACGGCTGTCGCAGCACGTCGAGCAGCCGCTCGGCCACGTCGGGAGGCTCGATCCCCGCCGGCAGATCCTCGATCAGCACGGCGAACTCGTCGCCGCCGAGCCGGGCGCAGGTGTCGATCGGCCGCATCGTCGTCGCGATGCGCTTGGCGACCTCGCGCAGGAGCTCGTCGCCGGCCGCGTGCCCGAGGTTGTCGTTGATCTGCTTGAACTCATCGAGATCGATCATCAGGACGACGGTGCGGCGCACGCCTCCGCCGACGAGCGCCCGGTCGATCTCGTCGAACATCAGGGCGCGGTTCGCGAGGCCCGTGAGCGCATCGTGGTGCGCCTGGTGGGTCAGCTGTCGCTCGAACTCGCGCTGGTCGGTCACATCGCGCGCCATCACCTGCATGCCGGTGATCGTCGGCCCCGAGCGCATCGTCGCCACGCTCAGGTCGAGCGGGATGCGGCGGCCGCTCGTCGAGATGAAGTCGGAGGCGTGGCGGGCGCCGCGATCCGTGCCCCGCTGGAAGGTCTGCTCGAGGAAATGCTCGAGCCCGGCAGCGTGCTCGGGCGAGGCGAGGTCGACGAGGCGCATGCCGAGCAGCTGATCGTGCGTGCGCCCGAGCGCCGAGGCGCCCGCGCGGTTGACCTCGACGATCCCGCCGTCGGCGTCGAGCAGCATCACGATGTCGCTCGCGTTGTCGAACAGGCCGGTGAAGCGCCGCTCGCTTGCGAGCAGCTCGTCCTGCGCGAGGCGAACCTCGTCGCTCAGCTCGAGCGTCTCGATCTCGCGGCGGCGGCGACCCTTCTTCAACAGCATCGCGGCACCGGTGACGATCAGGCCCGCGACCAGCGCGACCCACGGCAAGAGCCGATCGGCGAGCGATGTCAGCGAGGCGCGCGCCCGGGTCACGGTCAGCACGTCGACGCCGTTGATGGTGCTGACGTCCGAGTAGGTGTCGCCGCCCAGCGGGAGCCTCGGCGTGGTCGCGGCCGAGAGCGTGCGCGCCGTCGGCTGCGTGCCGAGGTAGACGGCGAAGTCGAGGCCCCCCAACGTCGGCAGCGCGCTGCGCGACTGCTCGGGAGCGCTCGCGTCGGCGATGATCACGCGGTCTGAGCGGCCGCGCGCCGGCAGCGCGAGCAGGACGTGCAAGGTGGGGCCTTTCACGGTCGAGCGCAGCACGGTCGGCTGCGAGCGCTGCGCCGCGGCCGTCAGGCGCGCGCGCTGCTTCGGCCCGAAGTGCAGCGCGGGCCGCTGGGCGCCGCCCTCGTGGGCGATGTCGAGCCAGCGCTTGCCCCTCGCTTCGAGCAGCGACAGGTCGACGTGGGTGACGCCGGCCCGGTAGCCCGAGATCAAGCGCGTGAAATCCTTCGGCGTTCCGGTCGCGGCGACGATGCTCGCGTCCCGGATCGGCGCGATCAGCCCGCCCGCGCGGACGTTGATCGCCGCGATGCGATCCTGCGACTCGTTCACGAGCAACCTGTGCTCCTGGCTCTGCAGGCGATCGCGGGCGAGCAGGAACGCCGCGCCGGAGCAGATCAGGCCTGCGAGAGCGATCAGCGCGAGAGAACGCGGCATCGTGACCAGAGGGCGGCCCATCAGGCCACTCATCGGCGTTCGCGAGCCCGTGCTTTAGCTGCGCCGCGCCGATCTCAGATCGCACCAGATGGGTGATGGCGCGCGCCCGAGGCGCAGCCGATTCCCGGTAGGTGAGCTCTCGCTCTCTCGCGTTCCTCTCGCTGCTTGTGAGCGTGGCCGCCTTCGCGGCGACCGTTGTGCTGCGCGACCACCGGGGAACGGACATCCTGCTCGATGCCGGGGTCTACAACGTGCCGTTCGCGGTCTCGATCGCCGTGCTGCTCGCGCGGGCCCGCGCAGACGCGGAGCAGCGGACGACGTTCCTGCTCTTCGCGCTTGGAATCGCCCTCTTCACCGCGGGGAATCTGATCTCGACGATCGTCTGGAACGACGATCCAAACCCGCCGTATCCGTCGATCGCGGACGCCTGCTGGCTCGCGTGGTACGGCCTCGCATTCGCCGGCATGATCCGGATGCTCCGTCTGCGGGTCCCGCGCATGCGCCTCGCACTCGTGCTCGACGGTCTGATCGTCGGGCTGACCGTCTCGTCGTTCGTGTCGGCTTTCGTCTTCGCCGACGTGCTTCGCTCGGCCGGTGGCGACCTCGCGCAGGTGGTCACGAATCTCGCGTATCCGGTCGCCGATCTGGTGCTGCTCGCAGTGCTCGCGGGGACGGCCGTGTTCGCGGGCTCGCGGATCGACCGGAGAATGCTCACGCTCGCTGCCGGAATCCTCGTGTTCGTCGTGGCGGATTCGCTCTTCCTGCTCGAAGACGCGGGGGGGACGTACGTCGAAGGCGGGCCGCTCGACATCCTCTGGCCGGCCGGCGTCGCCCTGATCGCGGCCAGCTCGCTGCTGCCGGCGCAGCAGCGCGCCGGAGCACGCGTGAACCCCAGATTCCGTTTCCTGATCCCGATTCCGGCCGGCCTTGGCGCGTGGGCGATCGTGATGGGAAATGCCTTCGGCCGCCTTCCGCGTGCGGCCGTCGCGTTCGCCGCCTTCGCGTTGCTCGCCGTGCTCGCTCGCGCGCTCGTCGCCGCGCTCGAGCACGGCGAGCTGTCACGGACGAGCGAGCTGGCGCTGATCGACGACCTCACGTCCCTGCACAATCGCCGCGGCTTCTGGGAGCACCTTCGCGCGCTTCCGGTCGACGCACCGTGTGCGCTCCTGATGCTCGACTTCGATCACTTCAAGGAGATCAACGACCGGCACGGGCACGTGGCAGGCGACGAGGTGCTTCGCGAGGCCTCCCGGCGCCTCGTCGACGTCGTGGGCGATCGCGCGCGCGTCAGCCGCGTGGGTGGCGAGGAGCTGGCCGTCGTGATCGTCGGCATCGACGGCGAGGGCGCTCTGCGCGAGCTTGCGGAGGATCTGCGCCGCGCGATCGCCGACGCTCCTGTGAACACGGCGCGAGCGCAGATCGCCGTCACGATCTCGATCGGCGGAGCCATCGGCTCGCCGGGAGATCGCCTGATCGATGCCGCCGACAACGCGCTCTACTCCGCGAAGCGACTCGGACGCAACCGGACGATGATCGGCTCGCTGCATGCGCTCGGCCAGATTGGCGCGCCGTGGGCGGACCTGGGCTCGCTCGGCGAGTCGCTCGGCATCCACCTGTTCGCCGGCCTGCAGCACGCGGACGGGCGCTTCGAGCCGACCTTCATCAGCGACGCGTTCACCGAGCGGCTCGGCGTCGACAGCTGGGGCGACCTGCCGGAGGAGACCTGGTTCGGGCGGATCGTGCCCGAGGATCGCGATCGCTACGAGCGGGAGCTCTCGTGGGACGTGATCTCGCACCACCCGACGGCGCGCTGCGCCTACCGCATGCGCGGGCGCGACGGCAAGGTGCTCGAGATGGTCGAGGAGCTGATCGTGCGGAGCCGCGAGCCCGACGGCTCCCTCCGCATCGAAGGCATTGTCACCGACGTGTCCGAGCGCGTGTGGGCAGAGAGGCGGCTTCGCGAGGTTGGCAGCTCGATGGGTCTCCATCTCTACGAGGGCGTCGCCCGTCGCAACGACGCCTGGAGCGACAACCTGGCACCTGGGGCCGACGTCGCGCTGGCGGGAGGGACTCTTCCGGCGGCGAGCGATGTCTACGGGGCCTGGCGGAGCCGCGTCCATCCGGACGATCTCGAGGAGTACGACCGCGTGCTCACGTTCGATCGGATTGAGACGCAGGAGGCGATCGGGCTCGTCTACCGCATGGTCGGCTACGACGGGGTGACGCGCTCGCTGCGCGAGATGATCTTCCCTCGCGAGCGGCTGGACGCGAACTCGATCCGCTTCGAGGGCGTGATCCAAGACGTCACGAGCGCGCAGGCCTCGCTGATCGACCTCCAGCTGCTCGGGCGCTTCGGCGAGCAGCTCGCGATGGTCTCCTACGAGGGGCTGATCGCCGCGGACGGCAGCTTCCACGAGCACGTCACGCGAGGCTCGGTCGAGCAGATCACGGGGAGCCGGCCCCGCCCTGGCGAGGAAACCAAGGAGCACTGGATCCGCCACGTGCACCCGGATGATCGTGCCGCCTACCTCGAGTGGAGCGCCGATGCGACGAACGACGAGACGTCGCTCGCCTACCGCGTCCTGCAGGGTGGCGGCGCGATCAGGATGGTCGTGGAGTGGAACTGGGTCGGGCCGACGAACGTCGACGGCTCGCATCAGAGCGCCGGCTTCGTGCTCGATCTGACCGACCGGATGCAGCAGCTCGGCGAGCTCGCCTCGCGCGACGCGGCGGACGAACGCCGCGCAGCCTGATCGCTCAGCCGCCGATGTGCGACATCTCGACCTTGGGTCGATCGATCTGCGCGGCGGAGCGGAGCTCGGAGTACCGATCGGAGCGCCCGCCCCAGATCGTGCCGAGCAGCTCGCACAGCTCGGCATCGGTCGCACCGTCGCGAAGCGGCGCGCGCAGATCATGCCCGCGCACGGCGAACAGGCACGTGTAGAGCTTGCCCTCGGCCGAGAGGCGCGCGCGCGAGCAGTCGTGGCAGAACGGCTGTGTGACCGATGAGATCAATCCCACCTCACCGCCGCCGTCGAGGTAGCGGTAGCGCTCGGCGACCTCGCCGCGGTAGTTCGCCTCGGCCGGCTCGAGCGGCCAGCGCTCGGAGAGCTGCGCGACGATCTCGGCGGACGGGACGACCTCGTCCATCTTCCAGCCGTTCGTCGAGCCGACGTCCATGAACTCGATGAAGCGGAGGATCACGCCGGTGTGCCGGAAGCGCTCGGCCATCGCGAGCACCGAGTCGTCGTTGACGCCGCGCTTGACGACCATGTTGACCTTGACGGGGCCGAGGCCGGCGGCGAGCGCGGCGTCGATCCCCTCGAGCACGCGGATGACGGGGAAGTCCACGTCGTTCATCGCCCGGAAGACGGCATCGTCGAGCGAGTCGAGGCTGACCGTCACCCGGGTCAGGCCGGCCTCGGCGAGGCGCGGCGCCATCCGTCCGAGCAGCGAGCCGTTCGTCGTCAGGGTCAGGTCGTCGATGCCGGGGACGGTCGCGAGCGAGCCGATCAGCCGGTCGAGGTCGCGCCGCACGAGCGGCTCACCGCCGGTGATGCGCAGCTTCGCAACGCCGAGCTCGGCGAACACCCGCGCGAGGCGCTCGATCTCCTCGAACGTGAGCAGCTCGTCGCGCCGGAGGAACTGGAAGTCCTTGCCGAAGACCTCCTTCGGCATGCAGTAGACGCAGCGGAAGTTGCAGCGGTCGGTGACCGAGATGCGGAGATCGCGCAGCGGCCGGGCAAGAGCATCGGTCAGCACACAGGCAGTATCGCACCGCACGGCGAGCCTGGACGCCGAGCGCCGCTTCCCGCTCGCGCCGGCGCCTACGATCGCGGGATGGGCGATGCGGCGATCCTCGGCGGCTTCGGCTCGGCACTCTGCTGGACCGTCGCCGGCCTCTGCACCGCTCGCCTCTCGCGGGCGCTTCGTCCGCTTCCCGCGCTCGCGTGGACGCAGATCGTCGGGCTTGCGCTGGTGCTGCCGTTCGCGATCGCGCTGGCCGGCCGGCCGCACCTGACCGCGCCCGCGCTCGGCTGGGCGGCCGCCTACGCCGTCGCGGTGATCGCAGCGCTGGCCCTGACCTACCGGGCGTTCGAGGTCGGCAAGGTCGGGGTCGTCTCGCCGGTGATCTCGGCCGACGGCGGGCTCGCGGCGCTCGCGGCGGTGATCCTGGGCGAGACGCTCGCGCCGGTGGCGGGCGTCGGCCTCGCCGTGATCGTGCTCGGCGTCGTGCTCTCGGGCATGCGCGACGACGCGAGCGGCCCGGGCGGCGGGTCCTCGCGGCGCGCGATCTTCCTCGCGCTCGGTGCGGCGGTCGGCTTCACGGTCACCTACGTCGTCGCATCGCGCGCGCGCTCGGACGGCCTGCAGACGGCCTGGGTGATCTGGGGGGCGCGCGTGCTCGGCGTCGCGTTCGTCACCGTCCCCGTGTTCCTGCACTCGCGCCCTGCGCTCCCGCGCGAGCATCGCCTCGCCGTCCTCGTCTCGGCGGCAGCCGACTCGCTCGGCTTCGCGCTCTTCCTCTGGGCCGCGGCGGAGAGTCTCGCGATCGCGGCGGTCCTCAGCACGCAGTACGCCACGCTGACCGCGATCGCGGGCGTCGTGCTCTTCCGCGAGCGGCTCACGCGTCTGCAATGGACCGGCACCGCGCTCGTTCTCGCGGGCGTGACGCTCGTCGCGGCGCAGTAGGACGAACGTCCAACACCGCGGGCTCGCGGATGTCCGTAGATTGCAGGGCGATGGTCGCACTCGAGATGCTGCGTCGCCGTGTCGCCCTCCCGCGCACGGCGGGCTCGATGCGGCGCCTCTCGCTGCTGCTCGTCGTCACGATGTGGGTCAACATCGCATCCGGCGCGCTCGTGCGCGTGACGGGGTCAGGTCTCGGCTGCCCGAACTGGCCGACGTGCTCGGGCTCGCGCCCGATCCCGGCGGTCGATCAGCACGCGATCATCGAGTTCTCGAACAGGCTGGTCGCGTTCTGCGGCATCGTCATCGCCGTGGTGGCCTGGATCGCCGCGCGGCGCCTCGCCGACCGCCGCTCCGCGCGCCTCGCCGCAGCCTGCGGCCTGCTCACGATCGGCCAGGCGCCGCTCGGCGCGCTGACGGTGCTGTTCGACCTGAACCCGGTGCTCGTGCTCAGCCACTTCCTCGTCGCGATCGTCGCGACGGCGTGCGCGACGGCGCTCTGGTCCGGCCTCGGCCGCGGCTCGGCGCGGGCGCAGACGACGCCGCTCGCGCTGGCGGTGGTGGCGGCCGGCTTCGGCTTGATCGTGACGGGCACGCTCGTCACGGCCGCGGGCCCGCATGCCGGCGACCCGAAGGTGCACCGCATCGGCTCGATCGGCGATGCCGCCTACGTGCACGTGCGGGTCGCGTTCATCTTCTGCGCGCTCGTGGCGGTGCTCGTGCTCGCGCTCTGGCGCCGCGCCGACCGTGGCTGGGTGCGCCCGGCGAGCGCGGCGGCGGCGCTCCTGCCGGTGCAGATCGCGATCGGCGAGTGGCAGTACCGCCACGGCCTGCCCCGTGAGCTCGTGCTCGCGCACGTGGCGGTCGCCGCGGCGCTCTGGATCGCGATCGTCGCGCTCGCGACGCGAGCCACGACGATCAGCCCGGAAGGCTGAGAAGCTCTAACGAGAATGCCTCACTCGCCAGTCATTCACGAATCATTCTGTGAGAGCTTCTCAGCCTTCAGCCCGGCCGCCAGGCCTCGGGCGACGACCGACTCTGCCATCTTGCGGCTCGCCTCGTCGATCATCGCGCCTTCCCAGATGACTGCGCCGCGGCGGTCCTCGCCCGTCGCCTTGCGGTAGGCCTCGAGCAGCGCCGAGGCGCGCTCGAACGCCTCCGCCGACGGAGCGTAGACCTCGTTCGCGATCGCGATCTGGTCGGGGTGGAGCACCCACTTGCCGTCGCAGCCGAGGCTGCGCGAGCGCGACGCGATCTCGCGGAAGCCGTCCAGGTCGCGGATCGCGGCGTAGGGCCCGTCGATCGCCTGCAGGCCGCGCGCCCGCGCCGCGATCACGATCCGGCAGAGGATGTAATGCCACTGGTCGGCGGGGTACGCGGGGTCGATCTCGCCGACCGAGATCGACGGGATCCCGAGCG
This sequence comes from Actinomycetes bacterium, assembly GCA_031361905.1. Lineage (GTDB taxonomy): Bacteria > Actinomycetota > Thermoleophilia > Gaiellales > JALYLC01 > JANLRV01. The sequence goes on along the minus strand of JANLRV010000084.1, from coordinate 4,865 downwards.
CGGCGGCGTAGTCGCCCGGTCCGAAGATGATCGTCTCGATCCGGTCGGAGGCGTCTGCGATCTCGGCGATGCGCTCTGCGCCCCGCGCGTCCTCGATCTGCACCTCCAGGCCGATCCGGCGGCTGAGGCCGAGCTCAAGCTCGAGCTGTGTCAGCAGGTGGTGTGCGAACGAGACGTGATCCGGCCCCGTCACCTTCGGCAGCATGATGCAGTCGAGGTCCGCCCCCGCGCCCGAGACGATCGCGACGATGTCGCGGAAGCACCACGGCGTGGAGACGTCGTTGACGCGCACGACCTTCGTCTTCGCGAGCCAGGGCTGCGAGGTCAGGGCGGCGACGACGAGCGCGCGGGTCGCATCGTTCTTCTCGAGCGGCGCGACCGCGTCCTCGAGGTCGCAGAACACCATGTCGGCGGGCAGGGTCGCCGCCTTGGCGAGCATCTTCTCGCTCGATCCCGGGACGGCGAGGCAGGAGCGGCGCAGGCGCATCGGCGGATCGTCGCAGATCCGGGCACCCTACTCGGCCGCGGCCTGCGGTCCGAGCAGCGCGTCGCGGAACCGCGTCGCGATGATCGCGCCGTCCCGCGCCGGCAGCACGAGCGCCTCCTGGGCCGCATCGATCTTGCAGACCGCCACGAGCGGAGCGCTCAGCGCGCGGATCGCGCTGCGGAGCGCCGTCAGCTCGCCCGCGTCCGTGACGGTGCGGGCATCTGCGATCCCGCAGGCCCGGGCGCAGGCGGCCAGATCGATCGGACCGGCGGTGTGCGTCGGCTGGCTGCCGGTCTCGCCGTAGCGCTCGTTGTCGAGCACGACGAGCGCGAGGTTCGCGGGCTGCTGCAGGCCGATCGTGGCGAGCGAGCCGAGCCCCATCAGCTGCTCGCCGTCGCCTGTCAGCACGAGCACGCGCCGTGCCGGCTGGGCCAGCGCGAGCCCGAGCCCCACCATCGCCGCGCCGCCCATGGCGCCCCACAGCGGCACGTCGAGAGGATGCCCGCCCTCGGCCGCGACGTCCCAGGTCGAGGCTCCGAGCCCGGACACGCAGAGCAGGTCGCCGCGGTCGGCGAGCAGCTCCCGCACGACGAGGCGGCGGTTCACTTGAACGCCTTCGTGCCGAGCAGGCGCTGCGAGAGCAGCACCGCGACCGCCTGGTGCCCGCCGTACACGAGCTTCGCGGCCGCATCGACCGTCTCGCGCACGTCCTCGGCGCGATCGACGCGCTGCACGCCCATCCCCAGCGCCTCGAGCACGGCCGGCGTCGCGCGTCCCATCGGCACCTGCCACGGATTGAACTCGCCCCACTCGCCGCGCATCGTCACGAGACACAGGAGTGGCGCGTGCAGCGTCGCGATCAGCGAGAGCATGTTGATGCAGTTGCCGACGCCGCTCGACTGCATCGCGAGCGCCGAGCGTCCCCCGCCGAGCCAGTGGCCGGCCGCGAGGGCGATGCCCTCCTGCTCCGTCGTCAGCCGGACGTGCGCGATCGCATCGCTCGCGTCGCAGCGCTCCAGCAACCGGATGTGACCGGCGTCCGGGACCGACGAGAGCAGCGAGACGCGGTGCTCGCAGAGAACCTCGTAGATCTCGTCGCCGACGAGGCTCACGCCGCGGTCACGGGCGCACTGCGCGAACGATCGCCGCCACGTGCTCGGGCGTCGAGCCGCAACAGCCGCCGACGATTCGCACGCCCGCGTCGGCGTAGCGCTTCGCGTGGGCGGCGAGATCGTCGGGCCCGGCGTCGTAGACCGCCTCGCTGCCGACCATGCGCGGGACGCCCGCGTTCGGCTTGATCCAGAGCGGCAGATCGCCCGCGGCCGCGAGCATCTCCTCGACGATCAGGTCGGTGTCGGCGAGCGTCTTGCCGCAGTTCGCGCCGATCGCAGCGACGCCCAGCGGACCGACGGCCTCGATCACGTTCGTCGGCGAGAGCCCCATCATCGTGCGCGTGCCCTGATCGAAGCTGAAGCAGACGACGAGCGGCAGGTCGCTCTGGCTCTTCGCGCCCTCGATCGCCGCCAGCGCCTCCTCGAGCGCGAAGAACGTCTCGAGCACGAGCAGGTCGGTGCCTGCGGCGTTGAGAGCGGCCGTCTGCTCGGCGAAGGCGCGCCTGGTCTCATCCTCCGTGAGCAGTCCGAGCGGCTCGAGCAGCTGTCCCGTGGGCCCGATCGAGCCCGCCACGAGCACGTCGGTGTCGCTCGCCGCCTCGAGCGCGAGCTCGATCGCGCGCACGTTGACCTCGCGCGTGCGATCGGCGATCGGCGAGTCGGCGAGGCGGAGCGGGGTTCCGCCGAACGTGCAGGAGAGGATCAGATCGCTGCCGGCCTCGATGAACTGCCGGTGCAGCGCGATCACGTACTCCGGGTGGTCGAACACCCACTCCTCGGGCGCGACGCCGGGCTCGATGCCCATCTGCTGGTAGTTCGTTCCGGTCGCCCCGTCGGCGACGAGCAGGTCGCCGGACTGCAGGCGCTCGAGGAACGATCGGCGGGTTGGGGCTTCGATGGCGCTCATGACGTGCTCCTTCTCGACGCTCGACATCCGTTCCGGGATTGGCACCGTGCCCCAGGTCGGGTCGGTTGCCGAGGCGTCGACGGGCCGGGCCCCTCAGCCTCTCTCGATGTGGAGCGGAGGACCGCTTCCATGGACGAAATCTAGCACGCGCGAAAGCGTGTGATCGCCGGGAGGTGGCGGCTCCGCAGCTCCGCGTCGAGCACCCCCTGGCCCTCGCTCTCGGCAATGCAGAGGACTCCGACCTTGCCGAGGTGGGCGTTCGCGTGCACGTCGTCACAGGCCTGTCCCGCCTCGGCGAGCGGGTAGCTCTTGCTCAGAATCGGGTGCGTCTTGCCCGCGCGCACGAGCTCGTTCGCCGCCCACCCCTCGCGGTAGTTCGCAAGGTGGCTGCCGACGATCGTCTTCGCGAACATCCAGAGGTAGCGGTTGTCGAACTCGTGCATGAAGCCGGTCGTCGACGCGCAGGTGACGATGCGGCCTCCGCGTCTCGTCACGAACACGCTAGCCCCGAACGTGTCGCGCCCGGGATGCTCGAAGACGACGTCCACGTCGCGGCCGATCAGCTCGCGGATCCGCTTGCCCAGGCGCAGGTGCTCCTTGGGGTCCTGCTTGCCGGTCTCGGGATTCCAGAAGCGGAAGCCCTCGGCTGCCCGATCGATCACGTGCTCCGCACCGGCGGCGCGGCACTTCTCGGCCTTGGCCTCGCTCGAGACGACGCAGACGGGAGTGCCGCCGCCGTGCAGCACGTACTGCGTGGCGAACCCGCCGAGACCGCCCCCTGCGCCCCAGATCAGCACGGCCTCTCCCTGCTGCAGGTTGACGCCGTGCTGCGAGACCAGCATCCGGTACGCCGTCCCGTTGACGAGCGGCATCGAGGCGGCCTCCTCCCAGGTCAGGTGCTCGGGCTTCGGCATCAGCTGATCGCCGCGGGCGATGCAGAGCTCGCCCATCCCCCCGAAGTTGCACTCGAAGCCCCAGACCCGCTGGTCGGGATCGAGGATCGCGTCGTCGTGGCCGGCCGGATCCTCGAGCGCGACGTAGTTGGGGTGCACGAGCACCCGATCGCCGGGCTTCCAGCGCGAGACCGCGGCGCCCGTGCGCAGCACCACGCCGCAGGCATCGGAGCCGACGACGTGCGTGTCGATCGCATGGCGGGCCCCGAAACCGTGCGTCTTCGCGAGCCGCTTGAGGAAGGCGAACGTCGGCACCGGCTCGAAGATCGCCGTCCAGACGGTGTTGAAGTTGACGGACGAGGCCATCGTCGCGATCAGCACCTCGTCGGGGGCGAGCTCGGGGGTCGGCACGTCGCCGACCCGCAGCGCGTTCGACGGCCGCTTCTCCGCGCTCGGCATCGCCGCGATGCGCTCGGTGTCCTCGGCGTGGATGTACGCACCGCGATAGCTCTCGGGCACGGCGATCGCGGCGAACTCGTCGCTCGACGCGCCTGCTCCGATCGCGTCGTTGACTGCCTTCGAGAGCGTGCTTGCCATCAGGGATCCTTCGTTCGCGTGCCGGGGTGCCGACGTCCTGCCGCGCTTGATTCTACGTACGATGGGACCGTGTCGACCGAGCCTCTCACCGCCACGCCGCCGATCGGAGCGCGCCTGCGGCGCGCTCGCATCGCACGCGGGCTGACGCTGCAGGGCGTCGCACAGGACGCCGGGCTGACGAAGGGCCACCTCTCGCAGATTGAGCGCGACATCGCGTCTCCGTCGATCGCGGCGCTCGTGCGCATCTGCTCGATTCTCGAGCTCGACATCGGCTCGCTCTTCGCCCCGGCCACGACCTCGCTCGTGCGCGCCGATGCGCGGCCCGCGATCGCGCTCGGCGGCGTCGGCGTGCGCGAGTTCCAGCTCGCGCCGGCCGCGCGCGGGCTGCGCGTCACGCTCACGATCGTCGAGCCGGGCGGCGGCAGCGGCGATGAGCCCTACGGCTACGACGGCGAGGCGGAGTTCCTCTTCGTGCTGGCCGGCTCGCTCGAGATCGTCGTCGAGGATGAGCTGATGGTGCTCGAGCCCGGCGACTCGCTCACGTTCGGTGCCCGGGATCCGCGCACCTGGCGCAACCCGAGCTCGAGCGAGCTCGTTCAGGCGCTCTGGATCTGGACGCCGCCCAGCGGCGGCTCCGGCTCCTAAGAGCCGGTTTCAAAAGTCTCGGGGGTGTCTGGAGTCGCTGGATCGTCCTACGGTTCTCTTGCTGGGCGTTGCACGCCCGGCACGAGACCTGCGGCGACCCGCAGCCCGCGCTACGCGCGGTCTGCGGGGCTTCGCGGGAGCACCGGCCGGCTCTTGAACAGGCCACCAGCCTGCCCCGCGAGCCGGCCGGCACCCCCGCTCGCTCCAGCAACCCCAGACACGAA
>JANLRV010000079.1:0-33054 GCA_031361905.1 Actinomycetes bacterium | reverse complement strand
GTCCCGTGCCAGCAGTCCCCCCACAGGTGCGACGCTATCACTCGCGATCACCTGTGTGTGAGGGTGACCGAGAGGGGGCGTGTGGGGTGATCCTGTCGCGGCGGTGCGAATAGGATCCGGCGCGGATGCCGTCTCGCCCTCTCGTGCTGATCGCGCTCGCGCTCGTGGCCTCGGTCGCCCCGGCCGCGGCGACCGCGACGACCGCGACGACCGCGGGCGAGCCGATCACCGCGAGCGTGCCACACGCGACGATGACGTACTACTCGATTGCGGGACGCACGGCCGGGCAGCTGCGTGCGCAGCTCAACGTGCGCGGGCCGACGGATGGGAGCGGCGCTCATTTCGACGCGGTCACGCGGTGGCGCTACAGCTGGAGCTGGCCCGGGTACGGGACCGCCGCGTGCCGGCTCGGCAAGGCCGACGTCACCGTGCGCGTGCAGGTCGTGTTCCCTCGCTGGACGCCCCCGACCGGTGCCGACGCCGGCCTCGTCGCGAGCTGGCGGCGGTACGTGCGCGCGCTCGCCCGGCACGAGCTCGGCCACGCCGACTTCGCCCGCGGCCACCGCGCCGCAGTGCTTCACGCGATCAGGGGCGCCACGTGCGCGAGCGCGGTTGCCGCGGCACAGCGACAGCTCGACCGCATCCGGCGGCACGATCTGTCCTACGACGCGAGCACGCGGCACGGTGCGACGCAAGGGGCGACGTTCCCCTGAGGGAGGCCCGATCGGGACGGGCAGATTCGAACTGCCGGCCACCGCGTCCCAAACGCGGTGCTCTACCAGGCTGAGCTACGTCCCGTGCGTCTCAGGATACCGCCCGCCCGACGGCTCCCGGGAGGCACGGTATTCTCGGTCGGGTCATGACGGAATTCCAGGTCACCCGCTGGCGTGAGCTTCCCTCGATGGTCGTCGCGCGCGACGATTCGGGCGCGATCGCGAAGGTCTCGCTGCATGACCGCTTTCAGGTTGCGATCGACGAGGCGGCGATGCGCCTTGGCGAGGTCGGGTCCGAGGCGTATCTCGAAGGCTGGGCGCGTGACCCGTGGCAGGCGCGCGACGGCGATCCGGGAACCGTCGCGGAGGCGGTCGCCGCCGAGCTCGACGCCGAGTACCCGCCGGCGCGCGTCAGCGAGCTGCTCGACGGGTACGGCCCCGCCGTTCGAGACTGAGGCCGGCGCGATGGCTCCTCGCTCGATCGCAGAGCTGCTCGCCGAGCGTCGCCGTGCGGTGGTGCGGCTTACTCCGCGCGAGGCGTGGGATGCGATCTGCGAGCGGGACGGCGTGCTCGTCGACGTCCGGGACGATCTCCAACGGAGGCGCGAGGGCGAGGTCCCGGGCGCCTTCATCGTCGCGCGCAACGTGCTCGAGTGGCGCTTTGCGTGCGACGAGGGCGGGCGCGACCCCCGGCTGCCCGAGCGTGACGGGTTCCCGATCCTGCTGTGCGGTCAGGGTTTCCAGTCGAGCCTCGCGGCGGCGACGCTCGGCGAGCTCGGCTTCGCGCGCGCGGCCGATGTGATCGGCGGCTACGCGGCCTGGGAGGCGGATGGCCTTCCGACGGCGCCGTTCGGCACGGCCGGCACGATCCGCGCGATCGCCGGCGGGCCGGACGATCCCACGCCTGGGACCTACGCGTGACCGTCCAGGCCGTCGTGATGGCGGCCCCGCACGCGCCGCTCGAGCTGCGGGAGTTCCCGGAGCCCGCGGTCGAGCGCGGCGGCGTCGTGCTGGAGACGCTCGGGAGCGAGGTCTGCGGCACCGACGTCCATCTCTGGCACGGCCGTCTGGCGGGCGTCCCGTACCCGATCATCCCGGGACACGTCAGCGTCGGCCGCGTCACAGAGACCGGCGGCGCCGTGCGCGACCTCGACGGCCGCGTCGTCGAGCCGGGAGACACGGTCGTGTTCCACGACGTCTACGGCTCGTGCGGCCGCTGCTGGCACTGCACGGTCGCGCAGGCGCAGACCCGTTGCCCCGAGCGCAAGGTCTATGGCGTCACGCTGTCGGCTGCGGACGGCCTGCTCGGGGGCTGGAGCGAGCGCATCGAGCTGCGTCCCGGAGTCCAGCTGATGACGCTGCCGGCGGCGCTTCCGTGGCGGCGTTTCCTGGCGGCCGGGTGCGGCCTCCCGACCGCGCTCCATGCCGTCGAGCTCGGGGCTATCCGCTTCGGCGATACGGTCTGCGTGCAGGGGTGCGGACCGGTCGGAATCTGCGCCATCATCTTGGCACAGCTACGCGGAGCCGGGTGCGTGATCGCACTCGACGCGGCCGCGCTCCGGCTCACGACCGCTCGCGCGGTGGGCGCCGACGAGGCGATCGACGTCGGCGAGCTCGATTCGGCGGAGCGCGTCGAGGCCGTGCGCGCGTTGACCGGCGGCCGCGGCGCCGACGTGACGATCGAGGCGACGGGCGTCGCGAGCGCCGTGCCCGAGGGCATGCGCATGACGCGCGATGCCGGCAGCTACATCGTCGTCGGCCAGTACACCGACGGCGGCACGACCGAGCTCAACCCGCACCTCGACATCAACCGGCGGCACCTGCAGGTACGCGGCTGCTGGGGCAGCGATGCGGGCCATCTCTACCGTGGGCTGCGCGTGCTCGAGCGCACGGCGGAGCAGTTCCCCTGGGACGAGCTCGTCAGCGGCGAGTATCCGCTCGAGCGTGCGCAGGAGGCGCTCGAGGACGTCGCCGCTCGCCGGGTCGTGAAGGCGCTGATCGTCCCCGCGGACGACTGACAATCTGTCAGCACAGACGAAGGAGGAAGTGATGCCCGAGCAAGCGATCGGAACCGGCGGTGGAACTGCCGCCGACCCCTGGCGGCTGAAGACTCCGCCCCTTTCCTCGGAGTACACGCTCCACCGGGACGTCCGCGACGGAACGGACGTGCTCGTCTGCACGGTGGGAAAGGCGGTGCTGCTCTACGACGCGCGCTGCATCGACGATCTGCACGCCATGCTCACGGCGAGGGGCGACTGGGTCGAGCTCGGCTCGGCCGACGAGCAGAAGCCCGCCAAGGACGGGACGGTCGAGGGCTGGGGCCGATCGGCGGACAACCCGATCGGTGGCTGGTACGGGCTCAAGAAGGGCATGCGCGGCCGTTTCGGCATGTACCTTCCGCCGCTCCTCGAGCACCTGGGGCTGGCGGAGCTAGAGCACAATCCGCGCGGAAACCGCATGCGCGCTCGTTGAGCGGTGCCGCGCGTGCGGCGAGCTGGTGCCTGGCACGTGTCTTCGAGCGCGCGTTCGGAGCGTCGAATCCGGCTCGTCGGCCAATTCCGGTGCCTGGCACTTTTATTGGCGGTGGCTGGCTCGGTGGCAGCGCGATCGCGGTGGCCTCGATCGTGCAGGCCGGCCCGATCAGCTCCGCGCCACTATCGGTGCCTGGCACTTTTATTGGCACGCTGCGCTCGCTCGCGTGATTGCTGCGGGCGCGAGATCGGCGCTGGAGCGTCGATTCTGGCTCGTCGGCCAAGATTGGTGCCTGCTGGCACTTTGATTGGCGGCGGCTAGCTCGGGCGCAGCGCGATCGCCGTGGCTTCGATCAGCAGGCCCGGCACGATCAGCTCCGAGACGAGCGTGATGCGCGCCGGGTAGGGCGACGAGAAGGACTCCTCGAAGATCCGGTTAAACGCGTCGAAATCCTCGCGCCGCACGAGATAGGTGCTGACGTGGCAGACGTCAGCCATCGTGCAGCCCGCCTGCTCGAGCAGCGTCTGCATGCCACGGTAGACGCGACGCGCCTGGCTCTCGAAGTCGTCCGTGGCGAGTTCCCCGTCCTCGCCGACCGAGACCTGCCCGGAGACGAACACGAGCTGCCCTGCGGCGACGGCCGGGGAGTAGGGGGCGAGCACGGGTGCTCCCGGCGGGATGATCGCTTCGCGCTGCATGCGGTGAACTTTCGTGATCGCGTGTCGGGTCGCCCTATCTTCGCGCAGTTCTGCTGCTCGCCAGCCGCCACCGTCGATCGTGTATGTTCTCGACCGGTAGCGGATCCGTCTGCTCCACATCACGAGAGGTCGAGGGTTCCGGCCCGATGACGCCTCGGCAACCTGCCCCCTGGGGCAAGGTGCCAACCCCGGCGAGCCAGCCTGGCTCGGAGGATGTCGAGCGTCGAGAGAAGGATCCCGTGACCGTGAGTTCCCGCATTTTCGGCAAGCCGCCCGTGACGGGTCGCGCAGTCGGTGGCATACCCAGCTGTCGCCGTCGTTGAGCACTACACGCAACCAGTCCTGACGTTGATCGTGATCGCGGCCGGGCGGCCGCTGGGAGGAGAAGGATGAGCACGACCGTGCGCGCTCGCCGCGAGCGACCGGAGGCCGACTGGGATCTCGTCTACAAGCGAAACCCCGTCGAGCGCATCAAGCGCGACAAGGCGCCGCTCGGCATCCGTGACGAGCTGCCGGCGCTGATCGCCGCGGGCTACGAGTCCGTCGCCGAGGAGGACATCGTTCGCCTGCAGTGGTGGGGGCTCTACCACGACAAGCCGAAGATCGGCACGTTCATGCTTCGCGTCAAGCTGCCGGCCGGCGTCGTCGAGCCCGAGCGGCTGCGCGCGATCGGCGAGGTGTCCAACCGCTACGGGAGAGGCGTCGCGGAGCTCGCGACGCGCCAGAACATCCAGCTCCATCACCTCGCGCTCGGGAGCCTCCCGGACGTCTTCCGTGATCTCGACGCGGCCAAGATCACGACGGTCGGCGGCTGCGGCGACACCGTCCGCAACATCACCGGGTCGCCGGTGCAGGGGATCGACCCGCTCGAGCTGTTCGACTGCACGCCCGTGATCCAGGAGGCGGCAGAGTTCTTCTACGGCAACCCCGACTTCTCGAACCTGCCCCGCAAGCACAAGTACTCGATCGCAGCGAGCCCGGACCGCGACAACGCGCCCGAGATCAACTGCATCGCGCTCGTCGGCGCGCTGCACGAGGGCCGCGAGGGCTTCGGCGTGCTCGTCGGCGGCGGCCTCTCGTCCGTCCCGCGCATCGCGCAGGAGCTCGGCGGCTTCGTGCCCCGCGAGGAGGCCGTCGAGGTGCTCGCCGCGATCACGACGGCCTGGGCAGAGGACCTCAACTATCGAGTCAGCCGCGTCAAGGCGCGACTCAAGTTCATGATCGACGACATCGGCCCCGAGGGCATGCGCGAGCGCGTCGAGCTCCGCCTCGGCCGCGCGCTCGAGGATTTCCGCCTGCCTCCGCAGGAGCTCGCCCCGCGCGACCACATGGGCGTGCACGCGCAGAAGCAGCCCGGCCTCAGCTACATCGGCGCGCCCGTGCACCTCGGGCTGATCTCGGGCGATCAGCTGATCGCCGTTGCCGATCTCGCCGAGCGCGTCGGCGGCGAGGTGCGGATCACGCGGCAGCAGAACTTCCTGATCGTGAACGTGCCCGACGCCCGCGTCGCCGAGGTCTCGGCGACGCTCGGCGAGATCGGCTTCCCGCTCGACGTGAACCCGGTGCGCGGCCGCGCGGTCGCCTGCACCGGCGAGCCGCACTGCAACTTCTCGGTGACCGAGACGAAGCAACGGCTCGGCCGGCTGATCGAGGTGCTCGAGGCGCGCTTCGGCGACGCGATCGCCTCGCTCGGCCTGCAGCTCGACGGCTGCCCGCACGCCTGCGCGCAGCACTGGATCGCCGATCTTGGCTTCCAGGGCACCACGGCGCGGGATGCCGAGGGAAAGCGGACGCAGGCGTTCGACATCTTCCTGCGAGGAGGGCTCGCGCCCGACGCGCAGATCGGGCGGGCGATCTTCCGGCGAGTGCCGACAGGAGAGCTCGATGCCGCGGTGATCGGGCTGATCCAAGGCTGGATCGAGAGACGGCTGGAGGGCGAGAGCTTCCCCGCATTCGCCCGGCGTTCGAGCGACGCCGAGCTCGGTGAGCTCGCGGGGCTCGAGCCGGCGCGCCAGCGGGGCGGAAGCGAGGAGTCCGAATGAGCAGCACCGAGCTATTCGACGAGCTGGAGGCGGGGGAGCTCGCGGTCGAGTTCGAGGGCGAAGAGCCGGAGGCTCTGCTGGAGTGGGCGTTCGAGCGCTTCGGCGATCGCGTCGCGATCTCGACGGCGTTTCAGCTCGACGGCTGTGCGCTGATCGAGATGGCCGCCCGCATCAGGCCGGACGTGCGCGTCTTCAGCGTCGACACCGGCCGCCTGCCGCAGGAGACGCACGATCTCGCGCAGGCGCTGCGCGATCGCTATCCGCAGATGCGGCTCGAGCTGCTCTCGCCCGATGCCGACCAGCTCCAGCGGCTCGTCGCCAAGCAGGGCGCGAACGGCTTCCGCAACTCGGTCGACAACCGTCTGGTCTGCTGCAACGTGCGCAAGGTGCAGCCGCTCACGCGCAAGCTCGAGGGGCTCGACGCCTGGATCACCGGGCTCCGGCGCGACCAGTGGGCGACGCGCACGAACATCCGCAAGATCGAGATCGACCACGATCACGATGCGATCGTCAAGCTCAGCCCCCTCGCGGAGTGGAGCGAGCAGGAGGTCTGGGACTACGTCCGCGAGAACGACGTGCCGGTCAGCGCGCTCTACGCGCAGGGCTACACCTCGATCGGCTGCGCGCCCTGCACGCGGGCGATCCAGCCGGGCGAGGATTCCCGGGCGGGGCGCTGGTGGTGGGAGTCGGGTGCGCCCAAGGAGTGCGGGATGCACTGCGCGATCGAGACGGGCGGATTCGAGCACGAGCTGCACGCGATCCTGGGGGACGGCGCAGATGGCTGAGCCGACGATCCCGATCGCGGGCGAGGCCGCCGAGATCGCACGTGCCGAGGCGGTCGCCGTCCTCTCGATGATCCAGGACGAGGATCGCCGCGGCCGGCTTGCCGACCTGATCGCCGCGGTCGACGGGGGGCAGCTCGACGACGACGCGGCGCAGGCGCTCGAGGAGCTGCTCGAGCTCGGCCTCAAGACCGGGCGCCTGCGTGCGCTCTACGGCCCGGCGGGCGAGCAGGCGGCGCTCAAGACGTATCGCCAGCTGCCCGGTGGCAAGGAGCTCGCGGCCGGCACGCGCGAGGTCTCGAAAGCGCTCGGCGCGCTCGCCGGCGGCCGGCTCGACGGCGTCTCGCTGAGCAACCTCGGACCGGGCGCCTACTCGCTCTCGCTGACCGTCGAGGGGCGCGAGCTCTCGGTCCGCCTCGACCGCTCGGGGGCCCGCGTCAACACGATCGTGACGTGAGCGCGCGCTACTCGTCGTCGACGTCGGGCACGCAGGCGATCGTCGTATCCGAGGCGGGGAAGTAGTAGACGGCCTTGCCGTCGTCGCGGCGGACGCGGAAGTACCGCTCGCGATCCGCGCCCTCGAGCACCTCCTCGATCACGCCGGGCAGCCTGCGCTTGCCGCGCGCCGCGACCTCGATGCGGGATCCCACGATCTCACTCATCTGCGGCTCGTTCGGCGCTCGGCACGATCACGACGGTACACGGCGCATGGCGTGTGCACTGGTCGCTGACGGAGCCGAGAAGGAGTGACGAGAACCCACCGTGCCCGCGCGCACCGAGCACGAGCAAGTCGGCCTCCGCGGCCGCCTCGAGCAGCTTCGCCGTCGCGGCTCCCTCGAGCACGCTGACCTGCGTCGTCACGCCAACGGCGTTCGCGGCGAGCCACGCGCGGATCTCTTCGGCGGTTGTCTCGGCGCTCTCGTGGAACGTCTCGATGCTCGCGTCGATGTCCATGGCACGCGCGCCCATGAATGGTCCGGGATACGCCGTGATCGGGGCCTCCCAGGCATGCACGGCGCGCAGGGACGAGCCGCGCCGCCGCGCCTCGTCGACGGCCCAAGTGAGGGCGGCGCGTGCGCCCGCCGAGCCGTCTGTGCCGACCACGATGGTTCCCATGCCGCCATCGTCGGCGAGGGTCATTCGGCCGGCATCGGCGCAACCGCCGAGCACCTCTGCGGAGATCCCGCAACGGCGTCGGCGCGTTCGCCGATGCCCGCCCGGCGCGTTCCCTCGACGATGCGCGGACAAGCGGCGGAGACGGGAGCGGTGATGGGGACGATCGTGGTCGGAGTCGATGGTTCGGAGTGCGGAGATCGCGCGCTTCGCTTCGCGCTTGCGGAGGCGCGCCTGCGCGGCGCGGATGTGCGTGCGGTTCACGCGTGGTCGATGCCGTACTACGAGTTCCCGATCCCCGTCGAGGACGTCCGCTCCGGGGCCGTCGCGCTGCTCGACGACGCCGTCGAGCGCGCCGTCTCGGGCGAGAGCGATCCGCTTCCCGCGATCGCCCGGATCGCGGCGCAGGGTCAGACCTCAGTGGTCCTCGTCGATGAGAGCAAGGGCGCCGAGCTGCTCGTCGTCGGATCGCGTGGGCATGGCGGACTCGCCTCGCTGTTGCTCGGCTCGACGAGCATGCAGTGCGCGCACCACGCCGCCTGTCCGATCGCGATCGTGCGCGGCGCGCAAAGCTGATCGAGCGCCGGCTCAGCCGGCCGCGCGGCGCAGGCGGATCACGACGTCGAGACCGCTGCCCGGCGCGTCCTCGAGCGTGATCGTGCCGCCGTCGGCTGTGACGAGCCGGTGCACGATCGAGAGTCCGAGGCCAGAGCCCGAGCCGCGGGCCTCGGCCCTCCAGAACCGGTCGAACGCGCGCGCCCGCTGATCGGCGGTCAGGCCGGGCCCCTGGTCAGTCACGCGAAGCACGACGTCCGTGCCCGCCGCGGCCGTCGTGACCGTGATCGTCGATCCGGCGGGGGCGACCTCGACGGCGTTCGCGAGCAGGTTGTCGAGCGTCTGCTCGAGCGCTCCGGGGGTCGCGAGCACGGCAACATGATCTTCGAGGACGGTCGCGAGCTCGATCTCGCGCTCTTCCAGCAGGGGAGACCAGGCCTCGGCTCGCTCGGCGATCACCGTGCCCGTGTCGATCGCCGCGACCTCTCCTCGTGATCGATCGAAGCGCGCGAGCGTGAGCAGGCTGTCGACGAGCTGTGAGATGCGACCGACCTCGTCGAGCGCTCCCTCGAGATCCTCGCGGCGGCTCTCGTCGCCGGCGGACTCGGCGTTCTCGAGGCGCAGCCGGAGTGCGGTCAGCGGCGTTCGCAGCTCGTGTGAGGCGTCGGCGACGAACGCTTCCTGCGCGCCGATCAGGCGCTCGAGCTTGGCCGCCATCTCGTTCACCTGCACTGCGAGCCGCCGAACCTCCGGGGGACCGTCGTGAACCGGTGCCCGCGTCGTCAGATCCCCTGCGCCGAGACGCGTCGCCGCCTCCTGCACGACCTCGAGCGGGCGCGTGATCGAGCGGGCGAAACGAAGCCCGATCAGGGTCGCCGATGCCAGTATCAGCGCGGCGATCAGAGCGAGCAGAAGCCAGTAGCGGTGCACCCGGCGATCGATTGCCGAGGTCGGGAACGTGATGCGCACCGCGCCGTACACCGTGCCACCCGACGCGACCGGCACGCCGACGTAGAGGAGGTCGGCCCCGAGCGTCGTCGAGTGCCGCTCGCCCGTTGCAACCCGGCCCGCGAGCGCGGTCGCGATCTCGGGCCGGGAGGCAAAGGATGAGGCCGGCGGCGTCGAGGGATGCGTGTCGATGACCGTCTTCCCAGCGCGATCGACGATCACGACCCGCCCGCCGGTCTGCCGCTGATAGCTGCGAGCGCGCGGCGACAGGCTGCGCGTGACGAGCGCCGAGGCGCCTGCCTGCAGGCTGTCCTCGGCGAGCGAGGCGAAGACCATCGCGTCGCCTTCGACTCGCGCCTCGAGGTCGCGGCGCTCGGTGCGGGCGTCGGCGAGCCCCAGGGGGATCATCAGCACCGCGAGCACGAAGATCGTCAGCGAGAGGTAGCTGAGCAGCAGCTGGCGGCTCATGGGGTGGGGCGGAGCCGGAACCCGACGCCGCGCACGGTCTCGATCCAGGTTGGATCGCCGAGCTTCTTACGCAACGACGCGACGTGGACGTCGAGCGTCTTCGTCGTGCCGATCCAGTGCATCTCCCACACGTCCTCGAGGATCCGGCGGCGCGTGAAGACCTTGCCCGGATCGGTGGCGAGGTACGCGAGCAGATCGAACTCCTTGGCGGTCAGGCCGAGGCTCGCGTCGTCGATCGTCGCCTGGCGCGAGCGAGCGTCGATCGCGAGCGAGCCGATCCGGATCGGGGCCTCGAGCTCTTCCGGCGCCGGCGCCGAGCGCCGCAGGACCGCGCGCATGCGTGCGACGAGCTCGCGCAGGTTGAACGGCTTGACGACGTAGTCGTCGGCTCCCAGCTCGAGCCCGATCACCCGGTCGACCTCCTCACCGCGCGCAGTCACGACGATGATCGGCACGCGGGAGCGCGAACGCAGGGTGCGGCACACCTCGTAGCCGTCGAGATCGGGCAGGCGGAGGTCGAGCAGGATGAGGTCGGGCTCGGGCGCCAGCAGGGCCTGAGCACCGGTTGAGACGCGCGAGACCGAGAATCCCTCGCGTCGGAGGGCCTCGGCGAGCGGCTCGGCGATCGCATCTTCGTCCTCGACGAGCAGCACGTCCATGGCCCCATCCTCGCAGCAGCCGGGACCGCGCGCAGCGACTTTGCCATCGCTTTACCAAGTCCGAAGAGAGCCTTACCCGCGCCTCGCCTGCGATTTGCCCGCCCATGCCTACGGTGAGCGAGCACACAACAAGGAGGTCGTGATGAACCGTGCACAGGGTTTTCTCGTCGCACTCGCCCTCGGCGGCGTCGCCGCCGCGGGGACGTTCGCCGTCGCGCGTACGACGTCCGTCGTCTCGGCTTCCCCGGCGAAGGCGACCGTTGCGGACGCTCGCATCGCCGCGATGACGCGCCAGCTGGCGCGTCAGGAGAAGCGCCTCCGGAGGGCGATCGCGAAGCGGCCGCCAAAGCTGCCGGCGATTCCCGTCCTGCACCGCCGCGTGGTCACCGCGCCCGCTGCCTCTGCGGCAGCTGCCGCGCAGCAGCGCGTCATCTACGTCCGGCCCAAGCCGATCGTGATCCACCGCGCGCGTCAGGGCGGCGAGCACGAGCCGGGCGATGGACAGACGCACGCGCAGGCCGGTGGCGGAGATGACTAGCGCCGCGGCTCGCATCTCGATCGCCCTCGTGACCCTCCAGCTCTTCCTCGTGCTGCTCGTCGCCGTCGTGGCACATCCATGGCAGAGCACCACCGCGCGAGCCAGCGCTGCACGCGATCCGCGGATCGTCGCGCTGCACCGGCGCGAGGCGGGACTGCGGCGCGAATCGCTACACGTCAGGCGCGTGCTCGATCGCCGCTGGGCGATCTATCGGCGGAGCCTCGCCAAGCGCCAGTCCGCGATTGACGCGGCTCGGCGCGCCGCTTCGGTGCCGATCGTCCGGCAGGCGGCCACGGCGTCGTACTCGGCGCCGTCTGTCCGTGTCGTCACGCTCCCGGCGCAGACGATCACGAGGACGTCCTGATGCTGCGCCGCACGTTCGCTGCGATGGGCACCGATATCGAGCTGCTGCTCGATGCCCCTGGAGGACCCCAGGCCACCGAGGCGCTCGGCGCCGCCGAGGCCGAGTTCCACCGGCTCGAGTCGTTGCTCTCCCGCTTCCGCCCGGACTCGCAGCTCGCGCGCCTGAACCGCGACGGTGCGATCGTCGCGGGCTGCGAGCTCCTGGAGGTCACCGAGCTGGCCGTCGCCGCGCGGGCTCGCTCGCACGGCCGCTTCGATCCGACGATCCACGACGCCCTCTGCGCCGCGGGGTACCACACGTCGTTCGACGAGCTCGACCCGGGCGATGCGCCGGCCGAGCCGGCGGGGCCGTGCGGTGGAACGATCGCGATCGATCGCGAGCTCTGCTCGATCACGCTCGGCCCGGATGTGCGCATCGATCTCGGGGGTATCGCGAAAGGCTATGCGGTCGACCGCGCCCGCGAGATCCTCGCTCCCGCCGGCCGCTCGCTCGTCAACGCAGGCGGCGACATCGCGGCAACGGGCGAGTGGATCGTCGGAGTCGAGACGGCCGGAACGCCGATCTCGCTCGCCATCGACGGTGGTGCGCTCGCCACGACGGGTCGTGACCGCCGTTGCTGGACGCGCGGCGGGAGGGAGCTGCATCACCTCATCGATCCGTCGACGGGGCAGCCCGCGACGAGCGACCTGCTGCGGGTGACCGCATTCGCGCCGACCGCGGTCGAGGCCGAGGTCCTCGCGAAGACACGCTTCCTCGCGGGGTTCGACGGCGCCCTCGAGGAGGCTGCGAGCGCCGCTGCGCCGTGCGTGCTCGTCGCCGAGGATGGGCGCTGCGCGCTTGCCGGAGGGCTCGCGTGAAAGATCCCACGTTCTGGTTTGTCGCCCGCGCCAGCGGGATCCTTGCCTACCTGCTCCTCACGGCATCGGTCCTCGCCGGCCTGCTCCTGCGCACGCGGATGTTCGGCAAGCTCGCCCGTCCGGCCACGGTCACCGACGTCCACCGCTTCCTGGCACTGCTTGGCCTCGGCGCGATCGTGGCGCACGGAGCCGCTCTCGCGCTCGACTCGACGGTGCCGATTCCGGTGCTCGCCCTCGTCGTCCCGGGCATCTCGCCCTACCGCCCGCTCTTCACCGGAGCAGGCGTCGTCGCCGGCGAGCTCGCCCTGCTGATCTACCTCTCGTTCCCGCTGCGACGGTTGATCGGCGCACAGGCGTGGCGGAAGCTGCACTACGCCACCTACCTCGTGTTCGCCGGCGCAACCGTCCACGGCATCGCGACCGGCACCGACACCGGCCGGCCGTGGATGCTTGCGCTCTACGGCGGTGCGGTTGCGCTGGTCGTCGCCGCGACCGCGTTCCGCGTGGCTGTGCCCAGGCGCACCCCGTCGCGGAGCCGGCGCGACCAGGCCTCGCCGCTCTCGGTCGGTGAGCGATGATCCGCGATCGGAGATCCGGTGCATCCGCGTACGCTGCGACGGCATGAGGCACCAGCGCATCGCGGCGTCGGCGAGGGTGATCCTCCTGCTGGCGGCCGCTCTCGTCGTCGGAGCGCTCGTCAGCACGATCCTCTTGCGCGGGGGCGAGCCACCCCGGCCGACCTTCACCGGCGACGGCATCACGGCGCCAGCGAGCGGATCGACGACCCGGGACGAGCCGGCCTCCGCGCCGGGCGACGTCGAGCACAACGAGGAGCCGGGCGGTCGCGACGACTGACCGCGAGCGTGGCGTCGCCACGAGGCATTCTGTCAGCGCTTCCAAGAGCCCAACAACCCGAGGAGCACCGTGCGAGCTCGTTTCCGTCCCACCATCAAGCGGGTGGCGCTCGCCGCGGTCGCGCTCGCGATCCTGGTGCAGATCGTGCCCTACGGACGCGGGCACGCGAATCCGCCCACGACGAAGGAGCCGGCCTGGGACTCGGCCCGCACGCGCACGCTCGCGTTGCGCGCCTGCGGGGATTGCCACTCCAACCTGACGAGCTGGCCGGTCTACTCGAACGTCGCCCCGATCTCGTGGCTCGTGCAGCGGGACGTCGACGACGGGCGCGCCACGCTCAACTTCTCGACCTGGGACCGGCCGCAGAGGACGCATGACATCGTCGAGGTGATCGCCGACGGGAGCATGCCGCCGTGGTACTACACCCCGCTTCATCCGCGTGCCGATCTCAGCGCGGCGGACCGTGCCGCGCTCGTGCAGGGACTCCGAGCGACGCTCGCCGCCTCGCCGGCGCCGCCCGGTTCGGGCGGGTGATCAGGTCAGCGAGACGACCGCGAGCGCGACGACGCACGCGATCAAGACGAGCGTGGCCGCCCATGAGAGCGTCCGGATCGTCGGACCGCTCGCGTGCTCTCCCATCAGCGTGCGGTCGCCCGACAGCCGGTTGAGCACGAGCAGCAGCGGGACCAGCAGGATCGCGTTGAGCGCCTGGCTGAGGTACAGCACCGGCACGAGCGGGACGGCCGGGATCAGCACGATCACCGCTGCCACGGCCATCATCACGAGGTAGGTGCCGTAGAACAGCTTCGCCTCGCCGAGGCGGTCGTCCAGGCGCGACTCCGTGCCGAACGTCTCGGCGACCGAGTAGGCGGTCGAGAGCGGGACGATCGCGAGGGCGAGCAGCGCTGCGCCGAGCAATCCGGCGCCGAACAGCCGCGCCGACCAGGCGCCCGCGAGCGGCTCGAGCGCCTCCGCCGCATCGCGTGCGTCACCGACCGAGCGGCCGCTCGCGTGCAGCGTCGCGGCGCAGGCGATCACGACGAAGAACCCGATCACGCCCGTGAGGATCGCGCCGGCGGTGATGTCGATGCGCTCGAGCGACAGATCCTTGGGCCGCAGGCGCTTGTCGACGGCGTACGACTGGATGAACGCGAGGCCCCAGGGGGCGATCGTGGTGCCGACCGTCGCCGTGATCACGAGCACGTCTGCCCGTCCCAGGGAGAGCGAGGGCACGACGGCGCCGCGCGCGGCCGCACCCCAGTCCGGTCCTGCGAGCGAGCCCGCGAGCACGTAGGCGCCGAGCGTGGAGGCGAGTGCGAGCAGCACGTGCTCGACGCGCTTGAACTGCGCCCCGATCACGAGCCACGACACGCCTGCGGCTGCGATCGGCACGCTGATCGCGCGGGGAACCCCCGCGAGACCGAGCGCCGAGGCGACGCCGGCGAACTCGGCCGCCATCGTGCCGAGGTTCGCGACGACGAGCACGGCCGTGAGCGCCAGCGCCACGCGGACGCCATAGCGCTCGCGCACGAGGCCGGCGAGACCCTGGCCCGTGACCGCGCCGAGGCGGACGGCGATCGCGTGGTAGAGGATCAGCATCGCGGTCGCGATCACGAGCACCCAGATCAGCTCGTAGCCGTGGTCGGCTCCGAGGATGGAGTACGTCGTGATGCCCGCGGGATCGTCGTCGGAGAGGCCGGCAAGGAGACCGGGTCCGAGCACCGCGAAGAACGCCGCGAGGCGGAGCCTGCTCATCGCGCCAGACGACGGTAGCGCCGCCGCCGACGGCGGGCGCGGTGGTGCTCGCGGAGCGCTGAGCGATGCCGCGAGCGCCGCACGGCGTGCTCGGCGACGTGAACCGGCAGCCGCGCTAGAAGCTCGGTCGCCTCGTCGCTCCCGAGCTCCTCGAGCCGCGCGCGGGACGCGTCGAGCAGCAGCGCCTCGGCTGCCGCGCTCGGCACGTGCAGCCGGTCGATCGGCAAGAGCTGCGGCTCGAATCGAGCCGCCAGCCGTACGAGCCCGAGGCGCCGCAGCACCGCTGAGGCGCCGACGTCCACGGCCTCGACCGTGAGGACGCCGTCGCGCCAGCGCAGCACGACGTCGGCGACGCGAATCACGCGTCGCCCGTCGAGGTCGACGATCTGGCGGTCGAAGATCGCCTCGCGTAGCCACGTGACCTCGGTGCCGTCAGCCCGCGCGGTCGCGCTGAGGCGCGACTCCGAGGAGCCCACGAGGGTGCCGACGCCGCGGCCGGTCCTCACCGC
Organism: Actinomycetes bacterium; assembly: GCA_031361905.1. Lineage (GTDB taxonomy): Bacteria > Actinomycetota > Thermoleophilia > Gaiellales > JALYLC01 > JANLRV01. Next base: position 17,726 of record JANLRV010000079.1, on the reverse strand, counting down.
GACGATGCGCCAGCCGGAGCCATGCGCGATCGCGCCGAGATCGTGCACGCGTTCGCTCGCGCCATCGAGCGCCACCTGCGTGCCGAGGAGCGTGCTGGCAGGGATCGAAGGTTGCACCGGTCCGCACATTCTCCGAGATGGGGTCCCCGGCGGTGAGCGCACGGGCGCGGATCCGGGGATGCGGGAAACTACCGATTCGCTGGCCGCGAGCGGCTGGTAGCGTCGGAGTGTGTCCGAGCAAGTGACCCGAGCGCACAACCGGATCGTGCTCGTCGACGATCACCAGATCGTCCGGTCGGGCGTCCGGCGGCTGCTCGAGGACGGTGGCCAGTTCGTCGTGGTCGGCGAGGCCGACGATGCGGAGGGCGCGCTCCGCCTGGCCCGTCGCGAGAAGCCCGACGCGATCGTCCTCGACATCGGGCTCGGCAGCGGCCCGAGCGGGCTCGAGGTGCTCGCCGAGCTGCGGGCCACGGGCGCTCGCATCATCGTGCTCTCGATGCAGGACGAGCCGGCCTACGCGCGGCTCGCATTCGAGCGAGGCGCCCAGGGCTACGTCGTCAAGAGCGCAGCCGACGACGAGCTCGAGCTTGCGATCGCGACGGTCCTCGACGATCGCATCTACGTTCATCCGCGGCTCGCCGCGCGGCTCGTGATGGGCGAGCCGGTCGACGATCTGACCCAGCGCGAGCGCGACATCCTGCGGCTGATTGCCCTCGGCTACACGAACCAGGAGATCGCCAAGCAGCTCTACCTGAGCGTGCGCACCGTGGAGTCCCACCGTCGCAACATCCTCAACAAGCTGCGCCTCGAGACGCGGGCCGATCTCGTGGCCTATGCGCTCAAGCACCGGATCGTCGGCGTCGGCATCTAGATCGTCGTCGGACGCGGGGCGCTAGCGCTCGAAGCGCCCGCTGCGCTCGCGCAGCAGGATGCGGAACACCGAGTAGGGCAGGCCGGAGTCGTGCACGCGGCTGTCGGGCAGGCTCGTCTCGCTGGCGACGAGCGGGGCGATCCGTCGATGAAGAATCTCCATCGCGAGGCCGGCCTCGGGTTCCTCGAGCTCGCTGAACGTGCCGAGCGCGATCACGCTCTGCCACGTCGACAGGTCGACCCTCCGGTCGACCTCGAAGCAGACCGAGGGGTTCGCCCGCATCATGCGCAGCTTGAGACCCTCGCGCGAGTGGCCGTAGACCGAGTCGCCGTCGTACGCGTACGTGATCGGCACGACGTACGGCTGGCCGAACGCGTAGCAGCCGATGCGCCCGATCGCCTCGGTGCGCAGCAGCTCGTCGATCTCGTCGGATGTCAGCTCGCCCAGCATCGTGCCCCCTCGGTGTCCGGCCCTCGACGGGATCGTGAGACAGCGCGGCCGCCGGCGCATCCGTGTGCGCACCTACCGGAGCTGCGGGTTCCTGGCGCGGCGCTCACGCGCGCAGCGCGCGCAGGGCGTTCGCAATCGCGGCGACGTCGATCGCCTCCTGCGCGAGCGCTCCGGCCAGCGGCGTGAGATGGCCGAGCGCGGCGACGACCATCAGGCAGACGCTCAGCCCCATGCCGAGCGCGATGCTCTGCCGTGCGATCTGCAGCGTGCGGCGCGCGATCTCGATCACGTCGGGAATCCGACCGAGGTCGTCGACCAGCACCACCGCGTCGGCTGCGCTCGATGAGACGGTCTGGCCGCGCGCAGCGAGCGCGACGCCCGCGTCGGCGGTCGCGAGCGCCGGCGCGTCGTTGACGCCGTCGCCGGCCATGGTGACGATGTGCCCCTCCTCACGCAGCTCGTGAATCACCTGCGCCTTCCGCTCGGGCGAGGCATCCGCGACGATCCGCTCGATTCCGGCCGCCTGCCCGATCACCCGTGCGGTCTCGTCGTCATCGCCCGTCAGCAGCACGACCTCGATTCCCGCGGCGCGAAGACGTGCGACCGTCGGTCGCGCGTCGTCTCGCAGCGCGTCGGCAAAGCGGAGTGGAGGAGCGGGAACGTCGTCGACGGAGACGTGCGCGAGCGCGATGCCCTGGCTTGACGCCTCTGCGGGAGCCCCCACGTAGCCGGCGCGCCCGACGCGGACGCGCCGGCCATCGACGGTTCCCGAGGCGCCCTCGCCCGGCTGCTCCTCGAACGCCTGGGGGTGCGTCAGCTCGATGCCTCGAGCTCGGGCGGCGTTCACGAGCGCGGTCGCGAGCGGGTGCGTCGAGAGCTGGTCGACGCTGGCGGCGAGCCGAACGATCTCGGCATCGCCGTCGATCAGGAGCGGCTCGCCGACGGTGATCGTGCCGGTCTTGTCGAGCGCGACGAGCGTCGTCTTCGCGAGGCGCTCGAGGGGCGCTCCGCCCTTCACGACGACGCCGCGTCGCGCGGCCCGCGCGACGCCCGAGACGAATGCGATCGGCGTTGCCAGGATCAGCGGGCACGGCGTTGCGACGACGAGCACCGCGAGCGCCGCTCGTGGCGTCCCGGTGACGAGCCAGCCGGTGACGGCAGCGACGATCGTGACCGGCAGGAAGATCACGGCGGCGCGGTCGGCGATGCGTGCGGTCGGCGCTCGGCTCTGCTCGGCCTGCTCGACGAGCTCCACGATCCGCGCGTAGGCCGAGTCGGCGGCGAGCGCCGTCGCCGTCATGCGGATCGCCTCGCCCGTGACGCTCGCGCCGCTGCGCACCGGCTCGCCGATTGCGAGCGCGACCGGCAGCGACTCGCCGGTGAGCGAGGACTCGTCCACGATCGCCGCGGTCTCGAGCCGGCCGTCCACGGGGATCAGCTCGGCGTGCTTGACGAGCAGCCGGTCGCCCGGCTGGACCTCCGCGGCCGCGCAGTCTCGGCCGTCGAGCCTGTGCGCGACGCTCGGTGCCCGCTCGGCGAGTGCCGAGAGCTCACGACGGGCATGCCGGAACGCGCGCTCGTCGAGATAGTCGCCCCCGGACAGCATCAGGGCGATCACGGCACCGGCGAGGACCTCGCCGAGGGTCAGCGCTCCCGCGATCGCGAGCAGGGCGATCACGTCGGCGCCCGCCTGCCCCCTGCGAATCCGCCCGGCGACCTCGAACGCGAGCGGGACGCCGACGAGCACGAGCGCTGCGGCCCAGACGATCTCCGCCGCGCGACCGTCGCCGGCGATCGCGAGCCCGCTGCCGGTGACCAGCGCGAGCAGGACGATCGCGGGCGTGCGCGCCGCTCCACGCCCGAGCGGCCGGTCGACCGATGCCGTTCCTGCCATCGAGCGGAGCATCGCACGCCTCGGCGCGGCCCTCATCGGCGCATCCGCGCACGCGTGTTTGCGGGTTTCTCACGCTCAGGCCTCGTCCGCGGAGAGCGAGTACCATCGAGCTGCCCCGAAGGGAGGTGGCCGTGCCGGACGATGCAGACATGGAAACGCCGCCCAGCGAGGCTGCGGGCGCGCACATCGGCGCGCGCGAGCGCGAGGAGCTGCTGCTCGAGAACGCCCTCCTGAAGCGCCAAGGCGAGGATCTCGCGCTGCGCTACCGCGACCTCGTGCGGGCGGGAATCGCAATCTCGTCCGAGGTCGACCTCGACGCCCTCCTGCGCATGTCGATCGAGACGGCTGCGCGCATCACGGGTGCGCGGTACGGCGCGCTCGGCGTGCTCGATCAGCAGCGCGTGTCGCTCGAGCGGTTCATCACGACCGGCATCGACGAGGCCACGACGGCCGCGATCGGCGAGCTGCCGCGTGGTCGCGGCCTGCTCGGGGCCGTGATCCAGTCGCCGCGTCCGATCCGCCTCGCCCGCATGCAGGACGACCCGCGCTCGATCGGCTTTCCGCCGGGCCATCCGCCGATGCACTCGTTCCTGGGCGTCCCGATCTTCCTCCGCAACGTCGTCTTCGGGAACCTCTACCTCTGCGACCGGCTCGACGGGGAGCCGTTCTCGGAGGAGGACGAGTCGGTCGTCACGCTGCTCGCGTCGCAGGTCGCCAGCGCGATCGAGAACGCTCGCCTGCTCACCGCATCGTCGCGGTGGGCCGCCCAGGTCGAGTCGCTCAATGAGATCCAGACCGCGCTCCTCTCCGAGCAGGATCTCGACGGCCTGCTCCAGCTGATCGTGCATCGTCTCTCCGAGGTGCTCCATGCCGGGCTCGTCACCGTCGAGCTGATCGAGGGCTCCGGGCTCCGAGTTGCGGCCTCGGTCGGCGAGCACGCCGACGAGGCCCGTGGACGCCAGGTGGCGCTGCCGCTCGGCTTCAGCCGCGCGATTCATCGGCGACGAGCCGAGCGCGTCGACTCGCTGATCGACGACGTCTCGATCGATCAGGCCTACGCGCGCTCGATCATGGCAACGAGCGGCATCTTCATCCCCCTGGTCGTCGACCGCGAGCCGGTCGGGCTGCTCTGCGGCTACGACAACCATCCCGCCGAGGGCGTCGCCGACACGCGCTTCAGCGATGACGACCTGCGTCTCGCCGAGGCGTTCGCCGACCGGGCAGCAGCCGCGATCGATCTCTCGCGGCGGGTCACGCGCGACGCCGTTCGCGCGATCGTCGCGGGCGAGGAGCGCGAGCGCTCCCGTCTCTCGCGTGAGCTGCACGACGAGACCGGGCAGGCGCTCGCCTCGATCTTGCTGGCGCTCCGCCGGCTCGAGGCGGTCGCCGGAGAGCAGGAGGTCGCGCCCGTCCGGGAGCTCGTTCACCACACCCTCGAGGGCGTGCGCCGGCTCGCGGTCGATCTTCGGCCCTCCGTGCTCGACGACATCGGCCTGGGCCCCGCGCTCGAGAGCCTCGCGGCACGGCTGAGTGTGCCCGACGGACCCAGCGTCGCCGTGACGGTCCAGAGCGGGCGTCTCGATCTGACGAGCGAGATCGAGACGGTGCTCTACCGGATCGCGCAGGAGGCGCTCACGAACGCGATCAAGCATGCGGATGCCTCGGCGCTGAGCGTCGAGCTCGTACGGGACGACGCCGGCGTCCTCCTCGCCATCGCAGACGACGGCCGCGGGTTCGACGCCGACGATGCGACCGACCGGCTCGGCCTCCGCGGCATGCGCGAGCGGGTCGCGCTGCTCGGCGGCCAGCTCGCGATCAGCTCGAAGCCAGGCGCCGGGACGGTGCTCGAGGCGAGGATCCCGGTACCGCGCCAGGAGCCGGTTGCCGATCCGGCCGGCGCCCTTCGATCACGGTGACGGCGAAGCCGCAGCCGGCTGCGAGGATGGGCGCGACACGCCCGTGGAGCCCGGTCGCCTCCGTCGACTCCCCATAGCGACCGACGATGATCTCGGTGGGCTTCTGTGCGCTCGCCAGACGCAGGATCTCGACCGCGGGATCGCCGTGCGGCGTGTGGGTCGTGACCTCCACGACGCCCGCGGCGATAGCCTGGCGCGCCGCCGCGTCGACGATCTCGCGGGCGCCTCCGTAGCGCTCGACGCGCGTGACGGCGATCGTGGGAACGATCGGGTTCAAGGGAATCGAGACGCTCACGATGTCGAGCGCGCGGCCGGTCGCGAGCGCCTCGCCGATCGCGAAAGAGACGGCGTTGTCCGCGCAGCGGGAGCCGTCGGTGGCCACGAGCACGCGCCCGGGCCGGGTGCCGAGACGGTTCTGCGGCTCGGGCGAGGCGGCAGCGGGAGGGCGGGCGGGCGAGCGGTGCATGGTCCCACCGTCCCACGTCTGATCGGCCGGCGCATCGGCGCGAGGCCGCGTGGCAGATGCGGCGATGCCGCACCGTTACCTGCGCGGAGCGCGCCGACCCGTCAGCTTCGGGCTGCGCCCTCGGTCGCCCGCACGATCGTGACGGGGCAGTGCGCATGCTGCGCGGCGCCCTGGCTGACCGAGCCGAGCACGAGCTCCGCGAAGCCGCCGTGCCCGCGTGACCCGACGATCAGGATGTCGGCCTCGGCCGACGCCGCGACGATCGTCGGAATCACGGGTCCTTGCACGGCGTCCGCCGACACCTCGAGCTCAGGGCCGAGCCTCGTCGCCGCCGCTGCGGCGGCGGCGACGAGCTCTTGCACCGAGCCTCCGATGCGCGCCTCGATCTCGGGCGGCAGAATCCATTGCCCGCCGCCGAGCAGCGTCGGCGCGTGCCAGACGTGCAGCAGCCGCAGCGTGGCTTGGCGCCGGCGCGCCTCTTCGACACCGAAGGCGATCGCGCCCGCCGATCCCGGCGAGCCATCGATCGCGACGAGCACGACACCCCTGGGCACTGTCATGTCGTCAGGGTAGGCGATCTCGTCGAGGCGCTCCTGCCCTCGTTCAGGCTCCGACCTTGGCGTGAGCGTCCGCCCGCACCACGGTGACCGGAATCTGCGAGCGCTTGATGACAGCTCGCGAGACGCTGCCCATCAACGCGCCGGCGACCGGGCCGAGCCCGCGCGATCCGATCACGATCAGGTCGACGCCGAGCTCGCGGCCGAGCGCGTCGATGTCGTCCGCGGCATCGCCGAAGGCGTGGTGCGCCGATGCGGCGACGCCCTTCTTCGCGGCGCGCTCACAGGCACGCTGCGCGATGTGCTCGGCGCCATGCTGCTCCTCGATCTCGGTGATCGGGACGACGGGTCCGCCCTTGCCGGGGCGCAGGTGCGGCCGGACGGCGATCACGTCGAGCGCCGATCCCATCTCCTCGCAGAGATCGATCGCAAAGTCGACAGCCTGGTCGGCTCCATCGGAGCCGTCTGTCGCGACGAGGATCCTCTTCATCTCGATTCCTTTCCGAACTAGGTACGAAGCATCGACCGCACTCTCGCGCGGACGCCGCGTCGTGGCATCCGGGGAAGCCCCGCAAGGCCTGTGGCATGCCCGGATTGCGCCATGCGCGAATTCCCCGATGCCGCGGGCGTCGCGCTGGCGGACCCTGCTTGAACGTAACGGACGACCGACTCTCGGAGGCACTTCCATGGAACGAATCCTGCTGGCGACCGACGGATCTGCGAGTGCCGAACACGCGCTCGAGATCGCCGTGGCGCTCGCCAACGACACCCACTCGGCGCTCGACATCGTCACGGTGCGCCCTCGGCACATCGCCGGCCGTGCCGGTTCGGGTGGTCCGATCAACGATCTCGAGGCGCACGGTGGCGCCGAGCGCGTGCTGGAAGCGGCCGTCGCACGCAGCGCCAAGCTCGGCCAGGCGGCCACGCCGCACGCGCTGCACGGCGACCCGGTCGAGGAGATCGAGCTGCTCGCCGGCACGCTCGGAGCGGACCTGATCGTGGTGGGCTCGCGTGGACACGGCACGATCGTCGGGACCTTGCTCGGCAGCGTCTCGCGGTCGCTCGCGACGACATCGACGATTCCGGTCACCGTGGTGCGCGAGGCGGCATCAGTGGGAGGCTGAGGTAGTTGCGAGACTCGAATCCATGCAAGAGAAGAACGTGAGAGGGTCGCGTCAGGGCGGCCCTTTCGCGTTCTGCGGCGATCTTCGCGCGCCGATCGCGACGACGACGCTCGCCTCGGGGCGACGGCGGCGACGGAAGCGCGCTCGTGGCGGCGATCGCGCCGCATCTCTCGGAGGCGGAGGCGGAATCAGCCAGCAAGAGATCGGGGCGAAGATTCTCGAGGTCCTGGGCGCGATCACGCCCGAGGCCGATTCCGCCATCATCGAGCACGGCGCCGATCTCCGGGCAGGGGTCGTGGAGCCGTGACTCGCGTGGTTCGCATGTTCCTCGCACTCGTGGCGGCCAATGCGGTTCTCGGCAGCGTGGTGCTGCTCGCCGGCGGGCTCGACGGCAGTGGAGGCCGTGTCTTCGCGACATCGCTCCTCACGACGGCCGCCGTGCTCGTCGGAATCGCGTGCATGACCGGATGGCAGCAGGTGCGGCTCCGCGTTGCGGCGATCGTGGGCATAGCCTCGACGTGTGCGGGGTTCGCCCTCGCCAACGCAGCGGTCTGGTGGACGATCTCGGGGGAATGGCACCCGAAGCTCATGGGCACGCTGATCATCGTCGGAGTGGCCGCGGCTGCCACCTGCCTGCTCGGACTGGCCGAACTTGCTCCGCGCCATCGCTGGACGTTCGCGGCCGCGGCGGGCCTCATCGTCGCCCTCGTCGCCATGGCGCTGGCGGCGATCTGGACGAGCCTCGAAGGCGACTGGTTCCTTCGCGTGATGGGCGTCGGCTCGGTGGTCCTCGCGGCCCTCGTGCTCGTGATTCCCGTCCTTCATCGCGTCGCGGCGCTGGAAGCTCGCCGCAGAGGTGGCGAAACGGGTGGCGTCGCCTTCTGCCCGCGCTGTGGGCGTGCGCTTCAGGCCGAAGCGGACGTCGAGGTCGGCTGCGCCGCCTGCGGATCGGCGTTCACGGTTGCGTTCTCGGACCGATGCGCTCGGTCGCGCGGCTCGGGCCCGTCGTGAGGGAGAGCCCGTCGGCGTCAGCTGTCGTTCACCCCGTGTAACGGTTCGGGACTCCTTCGTCGTCACGCGAGCGCGAACCCGTCGTCATCTCCTCTTCATCTGTGACTGCGAAGGTTCCGTTCATCATGGGCATGCGAAGACGGCGATTGCTCGTAGTGATGTCAACCGCTCTCGGCATCGTCGCGCTCGTGCCGGCATTCGGGGGCACGACGGCTTCCGGCACCGGCCGTTCCCGCCCGCTGCACGCCCGCGCGCCTTCTGGGAACCCGTGGCAGCCGCTCACGCCCGGTCTGCAGTCGATCGCGAGAGGGTACGTCAACGTCGGCAACCGGCGCCTCCCGCACCTCCGGGTCTACACCGTGACCGATGTCGTCAAGATCATCGATGGCGTCCGCTCAGTCGCCGTGCTCGACCAGGATGTCGACGGTGGGCAGATCTCCGAGCAGGCGATCGACTTCCTCTCGTTGGACGCACGAGGGACGGTCTGGTATCGCGGCTCCTACACCGAGAGCTACGAGGCGGGTCGCTTCGTCAACGCGCTGGACGGATGGCTCGCGGGCCGGAACGGCGCGAAGGCGGGGATCTTCATGCCGGCCCGCCCGCGCGCAGGGTCGCCCGGCTACTACCAGCAGCAGGTCCCGGGCCTGGAGGCGACGGTCGCGCAGGTCGTCAAGACGCATCAGACGAAGTGCGTTCCCTTCCGGTGTTTCAAGAATGTCGTCGTGATCCTGGAGGGCACCGACGAGTACAAGTACTACGCCCCCGGTGCCGGAGGCATCCGCACGGAGCCGCGATCCTCCGGCGGGCCGCAGGAAACCGAGGACCTGATCAACCTGCGGCAGCTCGGTGCTCCCGGGCTGGCGGAGCTCAGCGCCGAGGTGCTCAAGCTCGACAGGCACGCCCGCACGACCATGCCGGACGTGTTCGGCGGTGCCCCGGCCGCGAAGCGAACGCCCTGAGCGCGCTCCTCCAGCGCGACGACGCACCGACGGCCACCGGCCCGCTCGTGCGCATCGATGGTGTCTCGAAGACCTTTCGCGAGGGCGGTACCGAGACCTTGGTCCTCCGCAGCGTCGGGCTCGAGATCGCGCGCGGCGAGACGGCGAGCCTGCTCGGCACTTCGGGCAGCGGCAAGTCCACGCTGATCTCGCTGCTCGCGGGCCTCCTGCTGCCGGAGCTCGGCGCCGTCGTGTTCGACGGTCGCGACATCACCGCGCTCGACGACACCGCGCGGGCGCGCCTCCGGGCGAGCCGCATCGGCGTCGTCCTGCAGCGTGGGAATCTGATCCCGTTCCTCACGGCGCTCGAGAACGTCGAGCTGGCGATCGGGCTCGCGGGCGGGCGGGGGACGCGCTCGCGCGCCCGCGAGCTGCTCTCCGAGCTCGGCCTTGCCCGGCGCGTCGACCATCTCCCGCGCACGCTCTCGGGAGGGGAGGCCCAACGCGTCGCCGTCGCGGTAGCGCTGGCGAACGAGCCCGATCTGCTGCTCGCCGACGAGGTCACCGGCGAGCTCGACAGCGCGACCGCCGAAGAGGTCATGGGCGTGATCTTCGCGGCCTGGCGCGCACGTGGTCTGAGCGTGCTCTACGTCACGCACTCGGACGAGCTCGCCGCGCGGGCCGAGCGCAGGCTCCACCTCGTGGACGGTGCCGTTCACCGGCTGTGACAGAGCGAGCGGGCATCAGGATCGATGGGCTCTCGAAGCACTACGCGACGAGCGGCGGGATCGTCCGAGCCGTCGATGGCGTGACGCTCGAGGTCGAGCCCGGGACCAGCCTCGCCGTGACAGGACCGAGCGGATGCGGCAAGTCGACCCTGCTCGGCCTGATCGCAGGACTCGAGGCGCCGTCTGCCGGCAGCGTGTCGATCGGCGGGCGCGTGGTCTCGAGCCTTCCCGAGCGCGAGCGCGCACAGATCCGCCGGGACGAGATCGGCCTGATCTTCCAGGCCGACAACCTGCTGCCGTTCCTCACGGCAAGCGAGAACGTCGCACTGCAGCTCGCGTTGCGGGGCGAGACCGACGGATACGAGCGGTGCGTCGAGCTGCTCGCCCAGCTCGGCCTCGCCGAGCACGTGGGAAAGCTCCCCGACCAGCTCTCGGGCGGGCAACGGCAGCGCGTTGCCGTTGCCCGCGCTCTGATCCATCGGCCGCGAACGATCCTCGCCGACGAGCCGACCGGCGCGTTGGACGGCGCGAGCTCGGCTGCGGTGATCGATCTGCTGCTCGATGCCCAGCGTCGCCTGGGCGCGATCCTGATCGTCGTCACCCACGACCGCGGGCTCGCCGCCCGCCTCGACCGGCGGCTCGTCTTGCGGGACGGGCGACCCGTGGATGCTGCCATCCCGTCAGCTGCCGAGGGGCGGAGCGCCGATGCGTAGCTACGTGTGGCGCGAGCTGGTCCGCAACCGTCGCCGGACGGTCGCCTCGATGGTGGGCGTGTCGCTCGGTGTCGGCCTGTTCTCCGCGGTGCTCTTCTTCATCGACGGCTCGGGAGCGACGATGACCGCGCGGGCGATCGCCCCGCTCGCGCTCGACATGCAGCGCGTGCTCACCTCGCCGCTCGGCGGCGGCCTGCGGCTGGAGGAACGCGTCTCGGCACGAGGCTCGATCGAGGCCGGACAGAAGGTGACGGTCACGCTACGCGTCGTCAACGGCGGAGCCGATCCCGCGCACGACGTCGCAGTCGGAGACGAGCCGGCCCCGCCGCTTCGCTACGTCGCCGGAACCGCGAGGCTGAACGGCGCGCCGCTCTCCGACGAGGGCGGGCGGAGCCCGCTCTCCCAGGGCCTCGCGGGCCTGGGCCGCAACATCGGCACGATCGCGCCCGGGGCGACCGTCACGATCGCCTACACGGCGCGCGCCGACCGCGCCGTGCTCGTGCGGGCATTGCGGCTGCAAGCTCGCGTCTCGAGCCGCGAGAGCATCGTGCCCACGCCCGCGAACGGTCCTCGGGAGTGGACGCTCAAGGAGCTGCGCGCGCAGATCGAGACGATCCCGGGAGTGGCGGCCGCCGACGGGCTGGCGTTCGTCGACCTTCCTCCCGGGTCGCTCCGCGCGCGTGGCGTGACGGTGCGCGAGCCGGTGCGGGTGTTCGCGTTCGATCGGCGATACCGCGATCACTACCCATCGATTCGCATCGCGACGGGATCGTTGCGGTCGGGCGCGGCGATGCTCAGCGCCGAGGCGTCGCGTGCGCTTGGGATCGGGCCCGGCGGATCCGTGCTGCTGCGCCTGCCGGCCGGCCGCACGCTCTCCCTTCCGATCAGCGGCGTGGCGGACCTCGCGCGTGCCCGGCCGCTCTTCTACAGTCGCCGGTCGCGCAAGCTCGAGGACTTCCTCTACGTGCCGAGCTCGGTGATCGTCAGCCCGTCGGTGTTCGCTCGCACGATCATCCCGGCGTTCCGCACCGAGAGCGCTGCGCTCGGCGGCGTTGTCAAGAACCTCCCGGTGGAGGAGGTCGACGTGCTCGTGGACCGTGGACGGCTGCACACGAACCCGGCCAGCGCGCTCGCCCAGACGCAGGCCGTCGACCGGTCGATCAGCCGCATCGCCCCCGGGCAGGACTACCTGATCGACAACATCTCGAACACGCTGATCGTGGGGAAAGCCGATGCGGCCGTCGGCAAGCGAATGTTCGTCTTCCTCGGCCTGCCCGCGGTGCTGCTGGCCGCTCTCCTCGCCGCCTACGCGGCAGGCGTGCTCGCCGATGCGCAGCGCCGCGACCAGGCGAAGCTGCGCCTTCGCGGCGCGCACCGTGGTCACCTGCTGCAGATCCTCGCCTACCGAACGCTCGCATTCGCAGGCGCCGGCGCGATCATCGGCGGAGCGGCGGGATTCCTCTCTGCCCTCGCGATTCTCGGATCCGACGCGTTGCGGCAGGCCGCGCCCGGGGATCTCGTCGTTTCCACCCTCGTCGGCATCGGCGGGGGAATGCTGGTCACCGCGCTCGCGCTGTTCATCCCAGGCCGCCGGTCGCTCACGCGCGAGATCGGCCAGGAGCGGCGCGAGCTGGCGCTCGCAGCCGAGCCCGCCTGGCGACGCCTGAGGATCGATGTCGTCCTCATCTCGGCCGCCCTGCTCGCCGAGATCGTCGCCGTCCGCGCGGGCGCGTTCGAGGCGCGGCTGGGCTCGGTGTCCGAGGGCCGGTCCGTCTCGCTTCCGTCGTACCTCCTGCTCGCTCCGCTGGTCGGCTGGGTCGGCGGCGTGCTGCTCTCGGCCCGCCTAATGCTCGCACTCGTGACACGTCTTCCGGTGCCGGCTCCTCCTCGCTTCGGCGGGCTGGTCAGAGGCGTCGTGATCCGCAGCCTGCGCCGGCGCCCCTGGGAGCTCGGCGCGGGCATCGTCGCGCTCGGGATGGTGATCGCGTTCGGGGCGAGCCTGAGCGCGTTCATGGCCACCTACGACGCGGCGAAGCGCGCCGACGCTCGCTTCGTCAACGGGTCCGATCTGCGGATCACGCCCGGTGTCCTCGGCTCGCGTCCGTACCCGGCCGGGTACGCGTCGCAGCTGCTCGTCGGTGGCGTCTCCGGCGTGACGCCCGTCGTGTTCAGGCTCGAGAACTCGGTGCTCGCGGGCCGCTACCGACGGGCCAGGACCGACCTCGCGGCGATCGACCCCGTGACGTTCGCCCGCGTGGCGCCGCTCGCGGACGCGTTCGTCGTCGACCGCTCCGCCGCGGCTGCGATGAAAGCGCTGCAAGCCGCGCGGCACGGCCTGCTCGTCGATGCGGCGACGGCAGACGATCTTGCGGTCGAGACCGGGGACCGGGTCCGGGTCGTGCTCGCACTCGGGACGCCGCGCCAGACGGCGGCCACGTTCCGCGTCGTCGGTCTGTTCACGAGCCTTCCCGGCTTCGCACGACCCCCGAACCTCGTCGTCAAGCTCGACGCCTACGCGTCGGCGGCGGCCGCGAAGCGTGTCGATTTCTTCCTCGCGCGCACAACGGGCCACGGTCACGAGGCCCTCGCTCGAGCCGTCGCAGCGCTACGTTCGGGTCCGGGAGCGCGCGATCCCCTCACGATCGAGTCGACCGAGACGACGCTCGACAAGGATCAGTCGAGCCTGACGGCTCTGAACGTCAACGGCCTCGTCGAGCTCGGCTCGGCGTACACCCTGCTGATGAGCGCGGCGGTGATCGCGATCTTCGTGTTCGGCCTGATCCTGCACCGCCGGCGCGAGTACGTGCTCCTCCGTGCGCAGGGCATGCACACGAGCGAGCTCCGCTCGCTGGTGCTCGCTGAGGTCGCGCTCGTCGCCGCCGGAGGTCTCGCGTGCGGTCTGCTCGCCGGCACCGGCACCGCGTTCCTGCTCGTTCGCATCCTGCGCCCGCTCTTCCTGCTCCCCCCGATCGTGACGGTGTCGCCCGGCGCGCTGGCATGGCTGGCGTTCCCTGCCGCCACCACCACGCTCGTCTCGGCGCTCGCCGCGACTGCGGTCATCCGGCGTGTCAGACCCACCGAGATCCTGCGTGAGTCGTAGAGGAGCGCGACTTCTCTCCGCCCTCTGAGAACCTCGTTCTTATCCTGCAAGCAATCCGGTCAGGTACATGATCGCGATGCCCGCGAGGTAGCCTCCGACGGCGTGTCCGGAGGTGAGTCCGCCGGGCGCGCGCCGTGCGACGAAGCGGGCGACCTCGACCACGACCTGGATCGCGGCCCCGGCGGCGAGCGCGAAGAAGAGCACGCCGAGGATGTCGCTCGTGACGTATCCGCCGATCCATGCGCCGACGATCGCGGGGGCGCCGGCGACGAGCGTGAGGATCGCGAGTCTTCGGATCGAGGGGAGCGCTCCTCCTTCGGCGATCGGTGCGGCGATTCCGAGGCCCTCGGTGACGTTGTGGATCATGAAGCCGACGATCAGGAACGTGCCGAGCTGCAGCTCGCCGATCGCGAACGAGGTGCCGATCGCGAGGCCCTCGCCGAGGTTGTGCACGCCGATTCCGAGCGCGACGAGGAGCGCCAGCGTCATCCCGCCGGATCGCTCTCCGCTCGCGCGGAGTCGGGTCGAGAGGAAGGTCATGCCGAGGAAGCTGAGCGCGCCTCCGAGCAGGACGAGCCCTGCTCCGCCGGTGCCGGCCGGGAGTGCCGCTTGCAGCTGGAACGACTCCGAGAGCGCCTCGATCCCGAGGAAGGAGAGGAGGCCGCCCGTGAGGGCCATGAAGGCGGCGAGCCAGCGCGGGCTCGCGCGGCGCAGCGAGGGCAGCCAGAGCAGCCCGAGACCGATCGGGACGATGCCGACGAGCAGGCCGATCGCGGCGTAGCCGAGAAAGCCCCGTGCGGATGCGGTCGGCGTCTCGACGGCCGCCGCGACATCCTTCACGGTCTCGATTCCGGTCGAGCTCGTGATGCCGACGCTGATCGGCTCGTCCTTGATCCAGTCGAAGGGGATCACGACCGTGCTCGTGCGCAGTCGCTCGACGCTGCGCGAGCCGTCGACGCGGAACGGCACGATCGCGTCGTCCACCGTGATCGATGCGATCGTGATCGCGCTGGTCTGGGGGTTCGTGACGTGCACGCGGATCTCGCCGGGATGGAACTCGACGCGGCGGATGTCGACGGCGTCGGGCGCGGGAGGGTTCTCTCCGACGAGGTCGAGCAGCGAGCCGCCACGTGAGACGAACGCTCCCACCACGAGCGCGAGGAGGATCACCGGCGCGACGATCCAGATGCGCGCGGACCCGTGCGAGCGTGCGCCGGTCCCGGCCTCCATCAGTCGACCACGTTGAAGAAGCCCATCCAGCCGAGCTCGGTGAACTCCGACTGGTGGGCGTGGAACATGAACGTGCCGGTCTGCGCGAACTCGATCTCGAGGATTCCGCGCTGCCCCTGGCAGAGCATCACGGTGTCGGTGTACTCGAACCGGTCGCTCGATCCCGTCGGGTAGTAGCGGAAGAAGTCGGCGTGCAGGTGGAAGGAGTTGATCAGGTCGAACTCGGTCAGGTTCACGAGATAAATGCGAACGAGCTGCGAGCGCTTGACGGTGATCGGATAGCGCGCGTAGTAGAAGGTGCGGCCGTTGACGGTGTAGAAGTTGTTGCCTCCGTCGCCGTCGGTGTCATACCCGTTCATCACCATCACGAGCTCTTGCGCCGGCGCGCGGGGCACCTTCGGATCGATGATCAGCGCGCCGTACAGCCCCTTCGCGATGTGCTTCTTGAGCGGCGTCGCATGGCAGTGGTAGAGGTGCATCGCGGCGGGACGGGCCTCGAACTCGTAGGTGAGCTCGTCGCCCGGCTGCACGATCTCGAAGACGCCGTCCATCTTGGTCGGATGGATCCCGTGGAAGTGGATGGTGTGGGGATGCGTGCCGCCGTTGATCAGCTTGACGCGCAGCGTGTCGCCCTCGGTCGCGCGGATCACCGGGCCGGGAACGGTGCCGTTGTAGGTCCAGGCCGGGAAGAACACCCCGGGTGCGATCTCGATCTCCTTGTCGACCGCGGTCAGGGTGTACTCGCGCACGCGTCCGGGCTCGAACGGCAGGGCCGGGGGCGGATACAGCAGGTCGTCGAGATCATGCGGACCGCCGACCGCCGGTGCGCCCTCGCGGATCATCGCGGCGTGGCCGGTCATGATCGGCATCGCACCGTCTTCCATGCCCGGCATCTCCATCTCCGAGTGGTCCATCGCCGCGGCGACGCCCGTGTGGTCGAGGGCGAGCTTGGCGATCACCGGCACTGACGCGAGCGGTGCCGCGGCGGCGAGCAGGCGCCGACGGGAGAACGGCTTCTTGGTCACGCGGCCCCGCAGACGAGAATGCGTCGCGCGAGCGCGGGAGAGAGCGAGTGCCTGCGACCGGCGACCTGAACCGTGACCGGCCCGTCGAAGGGCGCGCGAGCGAGCATCACGACCTGCTCGGATGGCATCACGCCGAGCTCAGCGAGGTAGCGCAACAGCTCTGGATCGCCGTCCGGCACCCGGGTGACGATCGCCGAGCAGCCATCTTCGACCTCGGTGAGGGGGCGGTCACCGTCGTCGGCGATCTCGAGCTGCGGCGTCGGAATCGGATCACCGTGCGGATCGCGCGTCGGGTGGCCGAGCGCCGCATCGATCAGCGCCTCGAGCTCGTCGGAGAGGTGATGCTCGAGCCGTTCGGCCTCGGCGTGCACCTGGTCCCACGGAAGCCCCAGGGTCTCGGTGAGAAACAGCTCGAGCAAGCGATGGTGACGGACCACTTCCAACGCCGCCCGCGTTCCATCCTCGGTCAACGCGACGCCACGATAGGGCTCGTGCTCGACGAGTCCGAGCCTCGCGAGCTTCTTCACCATCGACGTCACCGATGCGGCGCTCACGCCCATTCGCTCCGCAACCGCGTTCGTCGTCACTCGCCCCGCGCTCTCGAGCGCCCAGATACATTTGAGGTAATCCTGAACTGTGATCGAGTACGGCGCCACAACTTATTTTAGCATTACCTCATCATAAAGTCATGGCCGTCATCAGCGCCTCGTGGCTCGACGCGATCGACGACCGCTCTGATGCCGTCTCTGGCGCGATCGCGGCCGCCGCTTACGAGCAGCAGCCGTCGTCGCACGCGTTCGCGGCGTCCGGCCGTGCCGGGGCGCAGCAGGAGGCTTCCCCACGCCACCCGGCGAGTCCCTCGCGGAAGGCGACGGCGGCGACGGCGAGACCCGCGATCGGATCGGCCCACCACCAGCCGGCGAGCGCGTTCGCGCCGAGGCCTGCGAGCAACGCGAGTGAGAGGTAGGCGCAGAGCATCGTCTGCTTGCTCTCGCTCTCGGCAGCGCGCGATCCGAGCTCGCGCGCCACGCGCGTCTTCGCTCGGGCGAGCAGCGGCATCGTCAGCGCGGTGAAGGCGGCGAGCGCGATCCCGGGCCAGCTCGTCGACGGCTCGGAGGCCGTTGCGAGCGAGCGGCCCGCCGCGATCACGACGTAGACAGCGAGCACGAAGAAGCTGGTGGCGATCAAGCGTCGGGCGCGCTGCTCGGCCGCATTCGAGAGCGCCCGCTGGCCGCTGAAGAGCCAGGCCAAGACGAGCCCTGCCGCCGCCTCGATCAGGCTGTCGGCGCCGAACGCGATCAGCGCGATCGAGCCTGCCGCGATGCCGGCGCCGACGGCGATCGCGAACTCGACGAGATGCCAGGCGATCGCGCCCCAGGTGATCATGCGACCGCGCCGAAGCCAACGCTCGCGCTCGCTCGAGCTGGTGACTACGAGCAGTGGAGATTGCACGCTCACGATGCCACCGCCGAAGCAGTGGCGAGTGTCTGCGAGAGGAGTGCGGTGCCACGCGGGGTGAGCGTGTAGAAGACGATCTTGCCGTCGCGTCGTGCGTTCGCGAGGCCGGACTGCCGCAGGACGCGGACGTGGTGGGAGACGAGGTTCTGCGCCCGCCCGCTGATCCAGGCGAGATCGCAAACACAGAGCTCGCCGCCGAGGAGGAGTGCGTGTGCGAGCCCGAGCCGCGTCGGATCCGCCAGCGC
>JANLRV010000064.1:0-16585 GCA_031361905.1 Actinomycetes bacterium | reverse complement strand
CCCGAGCTGAGCACGTCGCGAGCTGCGCCCGAGGTCTGCCGCACCACGACCTCAACGAAGTCACCGGCGTTCAGCCGGACGACCTGCGTGACGGACTGGTCGACCGTGTACGCCGCGCCGTCGAGCTGAACGACACGCGCGATCAGCGTGCTGCCATTCCGGCGCAAGTTAAGCTCGCGCGCCGTCGTTGCAGTCGGCGTGGGGTCTGCGACCCAGCTGACGTTGGCCGTCACCAGATACGCGCCGGCGATCGGTGCAGTCAGTCGGCCGGAATCAGCATCGATTCGGTGCAGGTTCGCAGTGTCGAACCGCTCGCTGTCGAAGAGAATCGTGGTGTAGGCCCCGGACCCGGTCGGGATCGACTGGTTTGTCGTCCGCGAGACGTGCGCGAGCGGCACGGCGGCGATCTTCGCCGGCGTCACGGTGCCGTCCTTGAGTGTCGGGTTCGGGTAGAGGCCCGCGAGGTCTCCGCCGGCAGCGGTGCCGGAGAACTGCGGCAGCTGGCCGGGCGCGAAGTCGTTTGCAGACAGCGACCCGTCCGCGATCTTCGCGGAGTTGATCGCGTTCTGGCCGATCTTGCTGCGTCCGACCGCGTTCGATGCGAGGTCGACGCGCTTCACGCTGTAGTCGCGGATCTGCTTGCTCGCCACGCTGTTCGGCGCGATCAGCTGCGAGGCCGCGTCGACGATCGGCGTGAAGCCCAGCACCGCGACACAGAGCGCGAGGGCGGACAGGGCGAGGGGTAGTCGCTCCTTCATGGGTAGCTCCTTCACGTGCTCGAGGTTCGGCCATCTTCGACGCCGTCGCGCGAGCCCCTGCGCACCCGTGCCTCGATCGAGTGATCTTCAGGGGGAGCCGTAAGAGCCGGCCACGCCCGCGGTTACCCCCACGTCCACACACCGGAGCTGACGGCTCCGAAACATACCGCTCACCGCCGGCTCGGCGGAATGGGCGGACCATAGACCGGATACGCAGGCGGAGCCTCCCCACCCCTCCCCGCCGCCTCCGTTCCCCGGACAGGTTGCAGGGCGGACGCAGCGCAGACATGCGCAGCGTCCGCCCACTTCTTGTTTAGAGCTCGTTTCAAAATGACTCGTGGCGTCTGGCGGCGGCTCCCTGGCGCTGGACGGTGCAGAGTTTCCAGGCTTGCCGATGCGTCCGCGCAGCGCCTGCGCCCCGAAACCCTTTTCGATCCAGCGCCGAGAACCCCCGACGGAACGGAATCACTCATCTAGGCTCCGCGAATGCGCTTCACCAAGATGATCACCGCCGTCGACCTGCACGCCTGCGGCGAGCCTGGCCGAGTGATCACCGGCGGCGTCCTCGACGTTCCCGGCGCGACGATGTTCGAGAA
Source organism: Actinomycetes bacterium (assembly GCA_031361905.1). Classification (GTDB taxonomy): domain Bacteria; phylum Actinomycetota; class Thermoleophilia; order Gaiellales; family JALYLC01; genus JANLRV01. The sequence goes on along the minus strand of JANLRV010000064.1, from coordinate 15,231 downwards.
GATGCAGCACTTCGAGCGGCATCACGACGACATCCGCAAGCGCATGCTGCGCGAGCCGCGCGGCTACCCGGCCGCGAACTGCAATCTGATCCTCCCGGCCCCGCATCCGGACGCGCAAGCCGGCTACATCATCATGGAGCAGGTCGAGTACCCGCCGATGTCGGGGACCAACACGATCTGTGTCGTCACGACGTTGCTCGAGACCGGCATGCTGCCGATGATCGAGCCGGTCACCGAGCTCGTGCTCGAGTCGCCCGCCGGGCTGATCTCGATCCGGGCCGAGTGCCGCGACGGCAAGGTCACTGAGGTGACCTTCCGCAACGTCCCCGCGTTCGCCGTCCACCTCGACGCGCCGATCGAGGTGCCCGAGCTCGGCACCGTGACCGTCGACATCGCCTGGGGCGGGATGTTCTACGTGATCGCCGACGCGGCCCCATTCGGCCTCGCGCTGACGCCCGACGAGGGTGGCGAGATCGTGCGCATCAGCGAGATGATCAAGGCCGCGGCGCAGGAGCAGCTTCCCGTCGTGCACCCGGACAATCCCGAGATCACCGGTCCGACGATCGCCCAGCTCTCGGCTGCTCCCACGGGGCCGCACGCAGATCGCCGGAACGCCGTGACCGTCTCGACCGGCAAGCTCGACTGGAACCGTCCGGCGACCTGGACGGGCGTGATCGACCGCTCGCCGTGCGGCACGGGCACGTGCGCCAAGATGGCCGCGCTGCACGCCAAGGGCGCGCTCGGGCTGCACCAGGACTTCCGCCACGAGGGCGTGCTCGGCACGGTCTTCACGGGCCGCCTCGTCGACGAGGCGATGGTGGGTCCCTACCCCGCGGTGGTGCCGACGCTGAGCGGACGTGCCTGGATCACGGGCATCGCCCAATACGTGCTCGACCCCGACGATCCGTTCCCGAACGGCTTCACCGTCGGCGACATCTGGGGCCAGGGGTCGGTCGACTGACGGTCTACCCGCCACCCTCGCGAAAGCGCTCCAGCCCGTCCTCGGGGATCGGCTCCCACGGCGCGGCGTAGTCGACGAAGATCCGATAGCTCGGACGGATGCCGGGGTCGCCGTCGAACGCACCGAGTCTGATGCTCTTCATCTCGGGATCGTCAGGCGCCTCGCTCCAGAGCGCCGATCCGCAGCCCGAGCAGAACGTCTTCGGCCAGCCGTCCGGCGGCGCGAACGTGCGCAAGAGCGATGCGCCGGCGACGATCCGCAGCGATCCCGGGGCGATGCGGCCTTGGGCCGAAGCGGCGCTGCCGGAGCGCCGCTGGCAGCGCGTGCAGTGGCAGTAGCCGGCCCGCACGAGCAGGGCATCGACCTCGAAGCGCACGCCGCCGCAGAGGCAGCCGCCCGTCAGCGGGAGCACGGGAGCGTTGGAGTCGGACACGCGTTGCCCTGCTATCGCCCGGGAAGGTCGCCGGCGGCGATCCGCGCCGCCATCTCCTTCGAGTCGGCGCGGTAGCTCGTGCCGTCCTCGAACTCGATCACGGGATAGAGGCGCTGCCCGCTGAGCGCCTCGAGCCGATCGCGCTTCGACCGCCGCTCCGGCCCGACCACGAGCTCGTACTCGATCCCCTTGCGGTCGAGCTCCCGCTGCACCTTCCAGCACGGCTCGAGGCCGAGCCGCATCCACGTCTTCGAGCAGCGATGCAGCTTGATCGGCATGGTGGCAGCGTAGATCACGGGCCCGACGCAGACTGTATCTTCGGCGCGTGACCGAGCCGGCCGTGCAGGACGCGATTGTCGTCGGCGGCGGCCTCGCCGGGCTGCGCGCCGCCCGGGACCTGCTCGACGATGGCCGAGCGGTGACGCTGCTCGAGGCGCGCGATCGCGTCGGGGGCCGCGCGCTGACCGCGCGCCTCGGCGACCGCACCGTCGAGCTTGGAGGCTCCTGGTTCACGCCCGAGCACCACGAGGTGATCGCAGAGCTCGAGCGCTACGGGCTGGCCGTGCGCGACTTCCCGCTGCCACGCCACGCGCGCTGGCGCACCGACGGCGTGCTCCGTCACGGGCTGCCGGTGCCCTGGCCGGACCTCCACGTGCTCGAGCGGGCGCTCGCGCGCGTCTCGGCGGACGCGGACGCGCTCGCCCACGGCCCCGTCGCGGCGTCCGAGCTGTCAGCCGCGGCCTACATCGACCGCCTCGATCCGACGCCCGCGGTGCGCGACTTCCTGCTCGGCTGGTGGCAGCTGATGGGTGGCGCACCACCCGAGCGCGGCGCCGCGCTCGACGCGCTCTCGTCGATCGCAGCACACGGCGGCCTCGCCGGTCTTGTGACCTGCCTCGCGCACGGGCCTGCCGACGGCTGAAGCCGACTCGCCGAGACGCCAGGGCTCGACCTGCGACTGAACGCCACCGTCACCGGCATTCAGGTCGACGAGACGGGCATCACCTGCACGCTGCCGGACGGGCACGCCGTGCGCGGCCGCGTGCTCGTGCTGGCGGTGCCGATCAACTGCCTGCCGGCGATCGCCTTCGAGCCGCGCCTGCCCCCGCGCATCGAAGAGGCGGCCGGGGCAAACGCCGGAGCGGCGTTCAAGGTCGTGCTGCGCGTGCGCGGCGTCGAGCCGCACGGCATCGCCGTCGGCATCGGCCACGGCCTGCACTGGTGGTACGTCGACGATCGCGAGGGCGATCTCACGCGCCTGACGGCGTTCGGCTGGGCCGGCACCGGCTTCGACGCCGAGAGCCGCGCCGACATCGAGCACGCGCTCGCGGCGTTCTTCCCCGAGGCTGAGCTCGTCGACTGGCTGCACCACGACTGGATCGCCGATCCCGCCTCGCGCGGCACGTGGCTGACTGCCCCCGCCGGCCAGACGGAACTCGTCGATCCTGCGCGCTTCCAGCCGGTCGGTCCGATCGTCTTCGCCGGATCCGACGTCGCGACCGAAGAGGCAGGCTGGTTCGAGGGAGCGCTGCAGAGCGGCGCGTCCGCGGCGCTCACGGTGAGCGGGATGCTCGCGGCGACCGGGACGCCGTAGGCACGGCGTCCGCCCTACGGCAGACCGAGCTTGCCCGCGAGCGCCAGGCGCGTTGAGCGGATCCTGGCGGAGTCGGCGACGAGCCTCGTCGTCGCGGTGCGCGCCGCGTTCGCATCGTGGGCCTGCGCCGCCTTCGCGATCGCGAGCAGGTCCTTCGCTCCCGCGAGCAGCGCGCTCGTGAGCCTCCGCTTCGCCGGCGCGTACTTCGCCGGCGCCGCCAGGTTGTCGAGGCGGGTCGTGAGGTTGGCCGTCCGCGTCGCGAGGCTTGCGAAGGCGATCGCGAGCTGCGCATCCGTCTGCTTGCTCGCCGCCTGCAGCGCCGCGCCGACCGCGTTGCCGTCCGCCCTGATCGCAGCGTTGACGGGAGCGAACCGCTGCTTGAATCCGCTCGAGCGGGCGCTCGACACGCTCGTCTGAAGCGTGGCGCCGAGCACGAGCACGAGCATGGCGACCATCGTCGAGCGACGAGCGAGCCGAACGGTCACGGTCTTCCTCCCTGGAGATCCCCGAGCAGCACTCGGGCGCAGGCGGAATTCTGACGGATCGGGCGGCTGCCAGGCGACGCGCGAGGAGGCGCTCGCGGCGAGGCGGAGGTACGCTCCCGCCATGTGCCGGAACATCACAGAGCTGCGAGGACTTGAACCGCCCGCCACGTCCGAGGAGGTCGAGGCGGCCGCGCGCCAATACGTGCGCAAGGTGACCGGGATCACCCGGCCGAATGCCGCGGTCGAGAGCGCGATGGCGGCTGCCTCGGCGGAGGTCGCCGCGATCACGCGTCGGCTGCTCGCCGAGCTGCCGGAGCGGCGCCAGCCGACGAAGACCGTGCCGCCGCTGCGCAGGCCCGAGGTGCGCCAGCGTCTCGGGCTCACCCCCTTCCCGACGCCTTAGAGTTAGAACCTCTCAGAAGCTCTCGATCAGCGCTTGAGCCGGACCCCGAAGCTCGGGACGAACGCGGCGAGAAACGCGTCGACCGCGGCGGTGTAGCCGACGGGGTTGACCGTGTAGGAGTGCGCGTGCTTCGCCTCCCAGCTCGGAATCAGAAGCCGCGTGCGGGCATGATCGCTGTGCGCGTAGATCTGCCGGGACTGGCTTGCAGGCGTGAAGCCGTCCTGCTGCGAGTGGATCAGGAAGACGGGCGCCCGCACGTCGCGGATCACCGTTGCGGGTGCGGCATCGCTCGCGGCGAAATCGCCCCGCCAGCCGGCGATCAACAACGCTCCCGGCACGAACACGCGCGCCCACGCGCCGAACTGGTTGTCGGCCTGCACGCGCGCGATATCGCCGAGGCTCGAGAACGACGAGTCGGCCACCACGAAGGCGACGTCGCGAACCGCGGCGGCGCCCTGGATCGCCGCTGCGGCGCCGTACGACCACCCGATCAGCCCGATCCGACGGTTGGGAAGCTTCGTGCGGCGCGAGAGCCACCCGATCGCGAGCCGCAGATCCTGCCGCTCGTGCACGCCGTAGCTGAGCAGGCTCGGCGAGCTCTCGCCGTGGCCACGCGAGTCGTACAGCAGGAGGTCGCAGCCGCGATCCCAGAAGATCGGCGTCGGCGCGAGCACCTCGGCGCGATCGCCGCCGAAGCCATGCAGCATGATCACGGCACAGCGCTTCATTCGAGGGTTCGCGAAGTACCAGCCGGCGAGCGTGACGCCGTCGCCGGGGATCTTCACGTCAGCCGGCCGCGGGAGCCCGAACTTCGTGACGTCGACCGGACCGAGAGGCTGGAACTGCGGCACCGCAAGCTTGTCGGCGAACACCCACGAGACCGCGCCGTAGGCCACGACGAGGAGCAGCGCCGCGATCACGAGCACTCTCCCCCGCAGCATCCGTCGCATCGCACGGACGCTAGCGCAGACGCGCTAAGCCTGGGTCCACCGTGTGCTGGGTGTGTCGCATCCTACTGGCTGGTGTCAGGCCGCTTCCCACGCGGGTGGGCGCCCAGTCGCTTCGCTCGCGGGCGCCCACCCGCGTGGTGCGCTCCGGGCTGCGCTGTCTAGCCGAGGCGTCCGGCCGCGCCTGCGACAGCGCAGCCCGTCCTGACGGCCACCAGCAGGCCCGCCACGAACCCACCACACGGTGGATCCAAGCTCAGACCGCGATGGTCAAGCTCTCGATATCCCGCGGGTAGTAGGTCAGGATGTCGATCCCGTCGGGCGTGACGACGACGGTGTCGGAGTGGCGGAACCCGCCGATCCCGTCGGCGTAGAGGCCCGGCTCGATCGTGAACACCATTCCCGGCTCGATCGGCGTGTGGTCGCCGAGATCGAGGAACGGCGGCTCGTGGTTGCGCAGGCCGATCGCGTGCCCCGTGTGCTGCCGCCAGTAGGACAGCAGGTCGTGCTCCTCGAGGTAGCGCATCACGGCACCATCCACGTCGGCGCAGGTGACGCCGGGGCGCAGCGCAGCGAAGGCCGCCCGCTGCGAGGCCACCGTGTGCTCGAACAGGCGCCGCACCTCGTCGGTCGGCTGGCCGATGATCATCGCGCGCTCGAGCTCGGCGTGGTAGCCCCAGACCGGGGCGCTCGTCTCGGTCACGAGCACATCGCCCAGACGGAACTCGATGTTGTGGGCGACCGCATGCGCCCACGCGCTGCGCCTGCCGATCTGCCCGCGGTAGCCGGCCGAGACGCCGTCCGACGACCCCTGCTGGCCTCCGTACGACGCGCCGAGCGTGTCGAGCATCGCGAGCGTCGCCTCATGGCCCGCCTGCAGGCTCGCCTCGGCCTCGGTCACGCCGGGCACCGAGTATCGCTGCAGCAGCCGGTGCCCGAGATTGCACCACCTCGCGCTCTCGCGGATCAGCGCGACCTCGGCCTCGCTCTTGCGCACCATCATCGACTCGATGAACGGCGAGAGGCCCCGCACCGGGTGGCCCATCACCTCGCTGAGCGCAGGTCCCTGGTAGCCGAGGATCCCGGGGTAGCCGTCGCTGTCGGCTCCCAGCGGCCCGGTCAGCCCCATGTCGACGAGCACCCGCTTGAGGATCAGCATCGGATGCTCGGTGCCCGGGTACTCGGGATACGACTCGATGCGCTCGAACTGCGTCTCCTCGCGCACGCGCTCGACCTCGAAACCGGGCACGAAGGCGGCAAGCTCGCCCGAGAGGTTCGCGACCACCGCGATCGGCCGCTCGTTCGAGAGGAACGAGAAGCCCGTGAGGTACTGGATGTAGTCCTGGTCGAAGAGCACGTAGCCCGTCAGCTGCTCGGCCCGCACGTGCTGCGCGAGCCGCTCGCGCCTCGTCTGCAGCTCTTCCGGGGAGATGCCCGTGAGGACGCGATCGGCGGGATTCATCGACGGCGTCTTCATCGTTGTACCTCGAGGTCGGGTCCGCTTGGCATCGGCTCGAGAGGAGGCAGCCCGCGCCCGCTCCCGAACGGCCCGGCACGTCACGCCGGGCAGACGCGATTCTGCCTCATCCGGGTCGACCGGCGAGCAGCGCGCTCCCGGTCACACGCCGAGCGCGGCGCCCGCGAGGAGCAGCGCCAGCGACGTCTGACCCTCTGCGAACCCGCCGGCTCGTGCGATCCGAAGCGCCTCCTCAAACGGCAGGCGAACTCGCTCGACCCGCTCGTTTTCGTCGGGATGTGCATCGGAGAGTGCGACGTGTTCGGCGAGGAACGCATCCGACCGAAGGCTCAGGTGGGCGCTCGAGGAGTAGAACGTGCTGAGGTGGCGCCAGCACGTGGTCGTGCCGCCCACCTCCTCGAGGAGCTCCCGCTCGGCGGCCTCGCGCGCCGTCTCGCCGTCCTCGACCGAGCCCGCCGGCACCTCGAGCGTCCAGTCACGTACGGGATGGCGGTACTGACGCACGAGCACGACGTCGCCACCGGGAGTGAGGGGAACCACGAAGGCCGCGCGCGGTGCTGCGATGTAGGCGTAGCTCGTCGTGCGGTTGTCGGACGAGACCAGCCGGTCCTGCACGACGGACCGCCACGGTGAGCCCAGCACGAGCTCGCTCGAGACGAGCGACGGCACCTCGCCCGAGATCACGACGCCCTCGTGCGTGAGCCGCTCGAGCTCGACCGCCGTGCGCGGGGCACGCTCGGCGTCGAGCTCGGCGCCAAGCGCCGAGAGATCGGCGGCCGTATCGATGTCGCGCCACGGATCGAGCAGCTCGACGGCCAGACCGGCGGCCGCGCAGCGCTCGAGCGTGACCGCGAGAACCGCCGGTGTCGACCACGGGATCTCGCGGAACGGCGCCTCGTGCGCCTCGCGCATCGCGATCAGCCAGTAGCCCCCGTCCATCGACGGACCGAGCACCACGTCGGCACCCTCGGCGAGCAGCGCACGCGCGCGCTCAAGCGATCCGCGAGGGAGTCCGGGAACGTCCGACGAGACGATCGCCGTCGGCGTCTCGGCCGCGTGCACGCGGAAGCTCAGGCACAGGGCGTCGGCGAGGCCGCGGCCGGCCTGCGCGACGATCGGCGTATCCGGCGACAGCGCGCGGAGCGGCTCGATGTCGGCCGCGTCGGGCACGAGCAGCCGCACGTCTTCGGCCTCGGCGCGGCAGGCATCGAGCGTGTCGAGCAGCAACGCTCCCGCCAGGCCGGCCGCCTGCTCACCATTCAACGGCGGCACGAGCCGGGTCTTCGCGCGACCGGCAACCGGCGCCTTGGCAACGACGAGCACCCTCATGCGTGGCGGAAGACGACGCTGAGCATCCGCACGCCGGCCGCGAGCGACGGCCCGAGACGGCCGGCGACCTTCGAGTTGCCGCCTCGCCGGACTCTCGCCCGCACGCCGACCTGCGTGATCGGGAGTCCCGCGCGAGCGACCTTCACGATCATCTCGGTCGGCCAGCCATACGTCATCTCGCGCATCTCGACGCGCTCGAGAACATCACGCCTGACGACGCGCAGCGGCGGAACATCGCGAATCCGCGAGCCGTACAGCAGCTGCACGAGCGACCCGACGAGCGCGTTTCCAAAGCGCTGATGTGGCAGCAGCGCACCGCGCTCGCTGCGTTCTCGCACGCCGAGCGCGAGCGCCGCCTCCCCGGCGCGCACGCTCGCCACGAGCGCTGCGAGATACGCCGGGTCGTCGCTGCCGTCGCCGTCGAGAAACGCGATGATCGGCGCATCGGTCGCGGCCACGCCCGCTGCACACGCACGGCCGTAGCCACGCCGCGACTCCGCAACGACGCGCACGCCGGCGGCGGCGGCGATCGCGGGAGTGCCGTCCCGCGAGCCGCCGTCGACGACGACGACCTCGCCGACGTCAGCGTCGCGCAGCTCGGCAAGAAGCCCGGGAAGGGCAGCGGCCTCATCGAGGACGGGAATCACGATCGCGACAGCCGCGCCCGCGGGAAACGCCGCGAGCGGCGGGGCGCAGACCACGCGGCGCGAGCGGGAGACCGAGGCGAGCAGCGCGCCCGCGCACGCCAGCTTCAAGGTGACCCGGCGCACCGGTTCATCATAGGTCGGTCGCCGCATCGCCGATCGGCCCAGGTTCTCTAGAACCGATTTCAAAATGCCTCGTGGCGTCTGGCGGCGTCTCACTGGCGCCTGGCGAACCACTCGCCAGCCACTCACGAATCATTCTGAAAGCGGTTCTTAACCGTTCCGGAACTCCCGGGCTCGCGTCATGGCTGGCTCGAGCCCGCACGCCCGCGTGTCAGCTCATCGATGTCCGCGGCCGCGCGCTCGAGCGCCTCGGCGACCCCTTCGGTGCCCGTGTACGCGGAGCGGAGCGCGCGGACCCAGCGCTCGGCAATCGCGATGTAGTTGGTCGCGGGGGTGACGAGCACGCGTGCTCGATCTTCCACGAGCTCTCGTGAGACGGCGGCGAAATCTCCCCAGCCGGCTACGTGCTCGGCCACGCGCGAATCGTCCCAGACGCTCGTTCGCGTCGGGTTCATGTTGCCCTCGAACACCGCTCGCAGGAGAAACTCGGAGCTCGACGCCCACTCGATGAACCGCCACGCCGCGTGCTTGTCGTGCGAGCGTGCATTCATCACGAGCGACCACGTCCAGAGGTTCGGGAGGACGACTCCGCCGGGGCCGGCAGGCGGCGGGGCGTAGCCGATCTTCCCAGCGAGCTTCGAGAGCTCGGGGTCTTCGAAGATCGCGACGTAGTGGTCCGAATCGACGATCAGCCCGTACCGGCCACCTGCGAAGTCGAGCGCGAGCTCGTACCAGCGCTGGTCGGTCCACGATCGCGGTCCCGCGGCCTGCAGGGCCTCGACGAAGCGCTTCGTCGTCGCGACGACCTCGGGGCTGGCGATCGCGCAGCGGAGATCGTCATCGAAGTCGCGGCCACCGCACGACCAGATCTGCGTCGCGTACCCGGTGTACATCGTGTGCCACGCCTCCTTGCCGCGTTGCCCGAATCCGCGAACCGGGCCGCCCGAGCGGCGCGCAATCTCCTCCGCCGTCTCGAAGTACCCGTCCCAGGTGGTCGGCACCTCGAGCCCGTAGCGCTCGAGGTGCTCCGGCACGTAGGAGAGGTTGTAGGACTCGCAGTTGACGGGAATCTCAAGCAGGGGCCCCGTCCCGAGCGGGTCCCCGAAACGCCCCGTCCATCGATTCGCGTCAAGCAGAGCGGGGATGAAGTCGTCCGCGTCCCAGCCATCCGCGGCCTGCGCGACGAACGCATCGAGCGGCTCCACGAATCCCGCCCCAACGTGCTCCCAGAGCAGCACGGGGCCTGACATGAAGACGTCTGCTCCGCCGTCGACGAGACGGTCGTGGATCGCGTTGGAGAAGTAGCTGTCACTGTCGAGGATCTCGAGCTCAACCACGATCCCGGTCTGCTCGGTGAACTCGGCGACGTGCCGCTGAACCGACGCCACGAAGGCGTCCGTATCGGGTGCGAGAAATCTCAGGCTGGTCATGGGTGTCTAGTGTTCCGAGTCAGAAATTCGCACGCGGATCGCCCGCATTTCCGACTCGGGACACGAGCTCCCTCGCTCGCGCTGGAAGCCATCCCCCCCGCTCAACCCGCGATGACGTTGCGCACCGGGGAGACATGCGGCTGGCCCGGATCCATCCCGAGCTCCGCCATGATCGGCAGCAACGCAGGCCCGAACGCCTCGAACGACTCCTGCGAATCCCAGACGTCGAAGACCTGGATCAGGCCGTCGCTCTCGAGGGCCACGTGGTAGCGCCTCCCCGCCGGGGCTTCGGCACCTGCCGCCTCCAGCCGAGCGATGCACTCGTCATATTTCGCGGGCGTGAATCCGCTGGGCGTGAAGTAGAAGCCGAGGGCCATGGCGGTGTCTTGCCTTTCAGGTCGGCCGGTCATGCGACGATTCGCACGACGTCGGGCGCGGAGTCTAGCCTAGCCAGCGATGACAGCATGCGTCCGCCCCACTTGACGTGCTGACGCCGTCACGGGCGCAGCGGCCGATACGCGATCGCTCGCGAGCGATCGAGCAGGTGCCCGTCGCCGAGATGCCCCGCACAGGCAGCGAACGCCGGGGTCGGGCCGCGCCAACAGAGCTCGTCGACCTCGCGAAAGACTGCTGCGGAAGTCCTGAGCGTCGCGAGATCCTTGAACAGCAACGCGAGATCGCGCCGCTCACCGAGGACCTCGCGAGGGAACTCCTCGAGCCCTCCGTGGCGGTTCACGAGCCGCGCAGCCGTGACCTTGCCGATACCGGGAATGCCGGGATAGCCGTCGGCCGTGTCGCCCACGAGCGCGAGCAGGTCAGGAATGCGCGCCGGCTCCACGCCGAACTTCTCGCGCACGCCCTCGGCGTTCCGGACGGAGTTGCTCCGCCGGTCCACCTGAACCACGTGGTCGCCGCGCACGCACTGCGCGAGGTCCTTGTCAGGCGTCCAGATGCGGATCTGCTCGACCTGATGGTCGGAGGATGCGATCCGCGCGGCCGCGGCGAGCGCATCGTCGGCCTCCAGCTCGACCATCGGCCAGACGATGACGCCCAGAGCCGCGAGCGCCCCCTCCAGAGGCTCGAACTGGGCGCGCAGCGCGGGGTCGATGCCGACGCCGGTCTTGTAGCCCGGCCAGAGCTCGTTGCGGAACGACTCGATCACGTGATCTGTCGCGACGCCCACGTGGGTCGCACCGGTCTCGAGCATCTGCAGAACGGTATGGAGCACGCCGGCCGCTGCCCCGAACGGCTGATCGTCGTGCCTGCCCCCGCTCCGGCGGCCATAGAACTGACGGAACAGCTCGTACGTACCGTCGACGAGATGAACGACCATGCCGGCCCGAGGATGGCAGATCGCAGCCACCCGTTGCCGGATGACACGGAGGCGGTTCGCTCGGAGCCAGCATCGGTCTTGGGCCTCCGAGGGTCGAGCGCGGCCCCCCCCGATCCGGCGCGAAGTCAAGAGGCCGGGCATGTGACGCGCCGCACCCGGCCGTCCCGGAGCCGGAGCGTGAAGGGGTCGGCATCGCCGTTCGCGGTGCCCTTGCCGATCACCAGCCGCTTGCCGTCGGGCGAGGACATCGAGGACAGACATCGGTTCCCCTGCCGAAGCTGCATGACAGGTTACGCGCTCGTCGTCGACGGTGGCGAGACGCGCAAGCTGATCTGACAATCACGGGCGCGCGATGTGACCGCGCGGACCGCTGGTGATTCGCGCCTTTACGTTGCCTCGCTGCCGGGCGCGCTCTCGTCCAGCGAGAGCTGAGCCTTGCTGTTCTCGCGGCCATCCGAGACTGCCGCGAGCAACAGACCGAGTATTCCGAGGGCCGCAGGAATTGTGATTGCAACTCCCGCGATGAAGATCCCGACGTTACTCATGTTGATTGCTGTCGACCAACAGGAGCGCCAGGATGCCAAAGGCAAGGATCGACGGGACCCAGAGACCGACGAAGACACCTTCATCGTGGCTTCCCGAGAACCACAGCGTGATCGACAGGACGAAGGAGGCGAAGGCTGCGACGAGGATTGCCGCGGCGGCACGCAGGCGGAGATTGCTGCGCTGCATGATCAGAGACCTCTCGATGGCGGGCTTGAATTCCGCAACGCATGTTACACGGACGGGATCTTCACGCAGCAGCGCGCGTGGTAGTGATCTTGTGCCGATCGAAGCGACATCAGATCGTTTGCTGCAACCCGCGTCTGACCTACTTTGACAGGCGACCGGATTTTGCGATTCAGAGGAAGCAGCATGAGCACCATCTCGCCCGAAACCTGGCCGACGCTCGCCGAGAGCCTGTGGGCATTCCTGACCAGCCGCAATGCAGAGATCAGCTATCGCTTCGACGACATGCTGATCGAGATCCCACGCGACACCGCCGCCGACGCGCCGCGAGCTGTTTGGCGTCTTCACGGCACGCTTCGCGTGACGACATCCGAGAATCCAGCCTGACTCGGCGGATCTCAGTCGGAGCCGACCTCTTCGTCGAGACTCCGGGCGGGGGCAAAGCGCACCTCGAGCGCCGGGACGGCATGCTGGTGCTCGAGCTGGCGAGCGTCGGGGATCTTCGCAGCGCGGCGCGGTCCCGCGCAGAGCTCGGACAAGCCGCAGACATGCTCGCGAAGCTCAACTTGACCCTGACCGTCGTCGACTCGGAGGGGCGTGAGCTTGCGCGTGCGGGCAGCGGCGTCGACTCGAGAGTCGGACGCGCGCTGTTCGGCTCGCCTGCGATCGAGCCCACGCTGCACATGCTCCGCCTGTCGCGGGCGTGATGCTCGACGCCTGAGACTGCAACCAGCCGGGCGGACGAAGCCAGTGCTCAGCGCGCCGTATCAGACCCACTCCGGACCAACCCCGCCGAGCGCCTCAGAGGGACTCGGGCCAGGACCAGGTGCATCATCATCAGCAAGCCGAGTCGATCGGCATGCTCGCGGTGCCTACCCGCGGCCGGTCGGAGGCGTCGTTTCCAACGGGCGCGAGCGATCGATCGAGCATCGACAATCGACCAAGCACCGCAGACTCGTCGCCGATCGGCGGGGCCGCCGTCTCTCCACGCACGGTCAAGCCGCCCAGGCCGGGCGCGGCTCGCGCCCAGCGAGCTGCACCGGCCAGTCCCGTACCAGGCCGAAGAACGACCGCGGTGGAGACGGGACGCAGCAGGAGCGATGCGATGACCACCGTCCTTCAGGCTCGGCGCGCGGTGCCACGTGTCGCCCTCACGCTCGATGAGGCGGCCGAAGCTCTCGGCGTCAGCCGCGACCATCCCGAGCGGCACATCCTCGGCGACCTGCGCGTGATCCGCGTTGGCCGGCGGCTCCTCGTTCGCATCGCCGAACTCGAGCGCTGGGCCGAGCGGCACGAGGCGGTAGGAGCGTAGCCACGCGTGCTGTCAGTCGCCTGCGGGAGCGAGAGATCTCGGGTCAGCGAGTCGAATCGGCGCGTTCATCCGGTCACGATCGGAACGAACGAATCGCTTCCACCGTTCGGAGCCGGCAATCGGACTCGACGTAGCGCGACGGCACGATCTCCGGGGCGGTAGACGCCAATCTTGGTGGTGTCCGCGGCGCGGAAGAGCATGACCAGCCGGTCGTCTCGTGTCCACGCCATGCTCGAGAACTTGAGTCGAATCTGAGCTGGAAAGCCGGGCACGTGCGTGAAGCGCCCCGTATTGGTGTCGAGCAGGAACAGATCCTCGGCCTGAGCCGGGCCAGGATACGCGGGGTCGGCGAAGCCGATGGCCACAAGCGGACCGTGCGGCTGCGCGAGCACTTGGTCGAGCCCTCCGAGGATGCTCGGCCAACGAAGCACGCGCCGCTCTCCGCTCACGAGATCGGCGAGAGCGATCTTGCCGTCCGCACCGTGATCGAGCACGAGATCGCCGCGCAACGGCACGACCTCCGCACCTTCCCCGACCGACCGCGCACGCACGCTCCCTGTCTCACGATCCACGAGCACCGTACCGCCATTGACCCAAAGGAGGAGGCCTGCGTCGGTATCGCCACCGAGCGTTCCACAGGGAACCGGCACGCGCGCGCGTCCCCCAGGAACCAGCCGGACGGTGCAGCGTTGACGCCGATCACGGTCGAGAACCCAAACCGCCACCGTGCTCCGGGCAGCTGCCACGCTCCGACCGCCAGCAAGAGGCCTCGCCGACCCATCAGGCCCCACGACAAAGCCCCTGACCGGCGCACGGCAGGACCCGCACAACCGCTCCATCACTGCGAGCGCGCCACCCTTGATGGGCATGACCGACCCGTAGGACGCGTGCTCAATCCCTCGGACGCGCCGCACGGTGTGCGCGTCGACATCCAGGACATACGGAGGCACGTTGGCCACGACGAGACGGAGGTGTGTCGGACCCTTCAACGTCGTCCCCGGAAGCATGGGGAGCGGCTCTACCGAGCTCGCGCTTCCAGCCGAAAGCATTGCGGTGGCCAGAGTCGCGATGACGCCGGCGACGGCACGCGTGGGGATGCGCATCTTCGATGTCTACACCACAACACGAGCTCGCGTTCCCGCTGTTCGCGAGCTAGCCGCCAGCGCGAGATACGCGCCGAGCTTGAGCGCTGCCTGCTCATGCGTGCCCGCGAACAGATGCCCGTACCGGTCGAGCGTGACCGTGATGCTGGAGTGGCCCATGTACTCCTGCAGCTCCTTCGGAGCGACGCCGGCAGCGATCATCATCGAGGCGTAGGTGTGTCTCGCCTCGTGCATCGTGATCGGGTCGAGCCCCGCCGCCTTCCATGCCTTGCGGGCGCGCTTGTAGACGCCGGTCGAACCGAACGGCGTGCCGTAGGTACGGCCGAACGCGAGGCCATCCGTCCAGGCGCGCCGCGCGCGCGCCAGCTCGAGCGCGGCGCGCAGCAGCGCCGGGATCGGTACCCGCCGCGTGCCCGCGATCGACTTCGGCCCGACAACGCCCTCCTTCTCGTCCCAGCTCCGCCGCACGTGGATCATGCCGCCCGCGAGATCGATGTCCTCCCAGCGCAGCGCGCGTAGCTCACCGAAGCGCAGGCCACCGTAGAACGCGGTCGCCCAGATCACGCGATCACCGGTCGGCGTCGCCGCGATCAGCTGGGCCGCCTCAACGGGAAGCGCGAGCCCGACTGTCGGATTGAAGGGGACGCGTTCGAGCTGGATCGCTCGGCGATAGATCACGCGCGCCGGCAGCATCGCGTTGCGCACCGTCGAGGCATCGAGGCCGTCCTTGCGGATCCGCTCGACGAGGCGCTGGAAGTCGCCGGTCGTGAGATCGTCGAGCCGGCGAGCGCCGAGATCGGGCAGCAGATGGATGCGCAGGCTCTGCTCGTAGCCGCGCGTCACGCTCGGCTTATAGGTGTCGCCGCTGCGGTTGACGATCGAGCCGTCGCGCATTCCCGCTAGGAGCTCGTCGGCCGCCTCGCCCAAG
>JANLRV010000025.1:0-4353 GCA_031361905.1 Actinomycetes bacterium | reverse complement strand
GGGTCAGGCACTTTCGGCGTGGGGTCAGACCCTGTCGGGGTCAGGCACTTTTCGGATCAGGCACTTTCGGCGCCAGGTCTGCTTCCAACGCCCCCCGGACCAGGTCCAGCGCGCTCAACGGCGCCAGGCCGTAGTGGTAGAAGTCGACGCGCTCCACGCCCGCCGCTCGGGCCACTCGCAGCTTTGCGGCGAGGTTAGCGGCGTCCTCGCAGTCGGGCGGCGCCGGACGCATCGCCGCCGACACTTCGGCCGAGGGCGCGAGGGCGCGGTAGGCGGCGAGGTCGAGCTGAACGCGAGCCGGGTCGGCGGCGTAGGCGATCGCCTCGACCGCGCCCGCCGCGGCCGCAACGGCGGCGACGTCGGTGCCGAATCGCCACGCGACCTCAGGTGCCGGTCCTCCCTCCGGACGGCCGCTGGCGTAGCCCTTCGCGGCGCCGCTCGAGTCCATGTAGACGAGCCGCGAGCCCGCCTCGCGCGTGGCGGCGCCAACCTCGCGCACGAGCGATGAGACGGTCTCGAGGCGCGCGGCGAGATAGCCGGCGAGCTGCCCGCCGAGCAGCGCGTCCGCCTCGGCCCGCGAGAGCTCGTCCGTCGAGACCGCCTCCGCGCCGCTGAATGCCCGCTCGACGACCGCGCGGGCGCGCCGCCGCAGCTCGTCCCCGTCGACGCCGAGCTCTGCCCCCGCCGCGAGGCAGTGGGCGCAGAAGCAGAGCCCGAGCAGCAACCGGCCCGCGCTGCCGGGCTCGACGAAGTACCGCTCGTGATGGGCACCGTGCTCGAGCGAGTGGAAGTGCAGCGACTCGGCCATCACGTCGCGCACGCCCGTCGCGGCGACGTCGGCGGCGAGCGCGACCGCGTAGGCGCGGACTGCAGGGTTCGCGGGACACAGCTCGGTCAGGCACGGGTCGCCGAAGCAGGTCTGCTCGGCGAAGCGCGGATCGCCGTCTTCCGTCCAGTCGACGTGCAGGAAGACGGTCCAGGCGCGCGCCGTGAGGCCACGGATCGCGCAGGCCTCGACGAGACCGCGCAGGGGGTCGGTCTGGCCGACGAGCTCGCTCACGCGCGGCTGGATCGCCAGGCCACGCCAGCGCTTCGGGGTCGGGGCGAAGAACACCTCGCCGCCTCGCTGGAAGCGCAGGTGACGGTGCCGCGCATGCGGGAACACGTCGCGCGCCGCGTGGTACGCCGCTGCCATCGTCACGCCGCCCAGGCCTCCGCGCACCTGCACGTTCTCGAGCACCGCGTCCACGCCCTCGTCGGCGAGGTCGCTGGCGAAGCAGAAGGCGGAGGTCTCCATCGCCGCTACCGGCTTCCGCACCAGGAGGCGACGGCGAGCGCGACCACGCCGCAGACGTCGACGAGCTCGGCCACGTCGACATACTCGGCCGAGCTATGGGCCTGTGCGACGTCGCCCGGCCCGTAGAGCACCGCCGGGACGCCCGCCTCCGCCAGCCACGCGAGATCGGAGACGGCCTCGAAGCCGCCCAGCCGGGGCTCGCCGACGAGCTGTCGAAAGGCACCGGCGCAGGTCTCGACGAGCGGATGTCCGGACGCGACCTCGCTCGGCGGGAAGGAGACGCCGGAGACGCCCCATTCGATCTCGGGCGGATGCTCGCGCAGCCACGGGTCGGTCGCGGCGAAGCGCGCGACGAACTGCTCGAGCTCGGCCTTGACGTCCTCCCCGCGCTCGTTCGGCAGGTACTTGAGGCTGAGGCCGAGCGCGCAGTAGTCAGAGAAGTTGGAGTAGGCCAGCATCCCGTTCGGCATCCCGTCACGGCCGCCGCCCGAGCCGCCTGCGATCACGCCGGGGTTGATCGTCGTGATGCCGCGCGGCATCAGCGGGTGCACCTTCGTGTTCCCCCAGTGCCGCTCGAGCTCGCCGATCGCCGCGAGCAGCTTGAGCGCCTTCTCGATCGCTGAGACCGCGCTGCCCTGGCCGCCGGCATGGATCGAGCGGTAGCGCGCCGCCGAGTGCCCGGTCTGGCCCCGCACGACGATCCGCAGCCACTCCAGTCCGCCCTCGACCGTGACGATCTCCCCGGCCGTCGGCTCGAGCACGATCGCGGCATCGGCGACGTGACCGCGAGCGAGCGCCGCGCGCGTTCCCGGACCGCCCGTCTCCTCGTCGACGACCGACTGGAAGATCAGGTCACCCTTGAGCTCCACGCCGAGATCGGCAAGCAGCTCGAGCGCGACGATGCCGCACGCGATCCCGCCTTTCATGTCGCAGGTGCCACGCCCCCAGAGGCGACCACCCTCGAGCTCGCCGCCGAACGGCGGATGCGGCCAGGCCCCGTGATCACCGGCGGGAACGACGTCGACATGTCCGTTGAGGATCAGCGACCGGCCGCCGCCTGCACCGCGCAGCGTGCCGACGAGATCCGGCCGTCCCGGGAGCGCATCGAAGCGATCGATCTCCAAGCCGAGCGCTGAAAGCTCGCGCTCGACGAGGTCCTGGCACGAGCGCTCCGCAGCCGCGGCGACGCCCTGGGCCTGCTCGTCCGCGAGCAGCTTGGGATTCTCGGAGCGGTGCGCGACGAGCGCCCGGGTCAGCTCGACGAGCCGCGCCTCGCGGCCTTTCGCGGCCTCGCGGATCCGGTCGGCCGGCAGGGCTCGCTCCATGGCGGCGATCGTACTCGTCGCGTCCGGGAGAGAAGATCCGTCATTTGACGGATTCCGCATACGCATGCGTTGCGAGTAGTGTCGGCGCACGGTCACGGCGGACCGTGACTATGACCGTTTTTCGAATCCAAGGAGAGGCTTGATGAGCGAGCACGACGTGGTGAACGAGAGCACCGGCGTTTCGCGCCGACGACTGC
Source organism: Actinomycetes bacterium (assembly GCA_031361905.1). Taxonomy (GTDB): domain Bacteria; phylum Actinomycetota; class Thermoleophilia; order Gaiellales; family JALYLC01; genus JANLRV01. The sequence goes on along the minus strand of JANLRV010000025.1, from coordinate 1,534 downwards.
TGAAGTCGGTGGGCCTCGTGGGCGTCACGGCCGGCGCGCTCGGTGCTCCCGAGCTCGCGGGCGCCCGCCCGAACCGGCGGCGAGCGGCCACCGAATTCACGATCGGCTGCAGCTTCCCGCTCACCGGCCCGGTGGCGTCCGACGGCGAGCAGATGAAGAACGGCGTCAGCCTGGCGGCCGAGGAGATCAACGCTGCGGGCGGCATCGCGGGCGCCAAGATCAAGCTCTCGATCCTCGATACCGACGTCTTCGATCCCGGCAAGATCAAGACGAGCCTGCAGAAGCACATCAACGACAAGGTCGACGCGCTCTACGAGGGCTACCTCCTCGGGTGGCCGGCTTCGATGGACATCAAGGCGAACTACGGCGCCCCGGCCCTCAACGCCTCGACGTCGATCGCGCAGGTCCAGCAGATCAACGGCGACGCGAAGTACCAGAACATCTTCCAGATCGACCCGCCCGAGTCGTACTACGGGCTCGGCTTCCCGGGCTTCCTCAACAACCTCAAGAAGACGACGAAGTGGAAGCCGGCCAACAACGAGATCTTCATCGTCGAGGGCGACTCGGTCTACTCGCAGACGATCTCGAAAACCTGCCAGCAGGCGGCGCCCAAGGCGGGCTGGAAGATCAAGGGCGTGATCAAGGTAGTGACCGGCTCGGCCGACTACTCTCCTTCCGCGAAGGCCGCCAAGGCCTCCGGAGCCGCGGTCGTGATGAACACGCACTACGCGCCGATCGACCTCGCGAAGTGGTCGAAATCGTGGGCCGCGAACCCTGGCAAGTCGCTCGTCTACCTGCAGTACGGGCCGTCGATCCCGGCGTTCCTGCAGCTTGCGGGCAAGGCTGCGAACGGGATCGTCTGGGCGACCGTCACGGGCGTCTACAACGACCCGGTCGGCAAGGTCTTCCGCGACGCCTACCAGGCGAAGTACAACACGAGCGCCGGGTTCTCGAACTCGGGATCCGGCTACGACGCCGTCAACATGCTCGCACGGGCGTGGGCGTTCACGGGTGACGGCCAGAACTTCAAGGCCAACATCGCGCAGCTGCGCAGCATGATCCACCGCGGTGTCAACGGCGGCTACTGGCTGCGCAAGAACGCCGGACTCGCCTACCCGGCCCAGACGAAGGACCCGGGCCTGGGGCAGGCGCACCTGTTCTTCCAGATCCAGAACGGGAAGCAGCGGATCATCCAGCCCGCTCCGTACGTCGAGTCGCCCTTCCAGATCCCACCCTGGATCTAGGGCGCAGTCCGGTAACCGTGGCAGCGCTCTCCTGCGAAGGCGTTCGAAAGACCTATGGCGCGTTCGTGGCTCTGAGCGAAACCGCGATCACGGTCGAACCGGGCGAGATTCTCGGTCTTGGCCGGCCCCACGGGGCCGGCCTTCTTCGTTCTTGCGCTGAGCGGTTCAGCAGGTGAACTCTCGAGCGGTCAGTTCTTCACCAACTCGATGTCGAGGTCGATCCGGATCTTTTCTGACACCACCACGCCACCGGTCTCCAAGGCCATGTTGAACGTGAGGCCCCAGTCGCT
>JANLRV010000014.1:0-12850 GCA_031361905.1 Actinomycetes bacterium | reverse complement strand
TCACCGTCCAGGCGAGTGTCAAGCCCCTTGCGGCTTGACACCGTGTTTCGGTCCTATGCTTGCAAGCAGAGGACCGAAAGAAGACGCCGCCAGACCGCGCGAGGCATTCTGTGAGCGCTTCTAAACCAGGTGCTCCATGCGCTCGGTGTCAGAGGCGTGCTCGGGCGCGGGCGCCGGTGCGCCGTCGCCGACCGTGTACCCCGGGCTGTCGGCGAACATGAACTGGAGCATCCCGGAGAGGCGCTGCGACGGGCTCTCGAGCGGATCGGCGATCCTGGCCTCGGCGCGCTCGATCACGCGCTCGCGGGCCAGGCGCTCTCGGGCGGCGGCTCGCTCGGCGATCGTCTTCGCTCCGCTCGCCTGCGGCAGGAACTCCGGTCGCAGGACCATCGATTCGAGCTCGAAGCCCGGCGGCAGGCAGACGGGCAGGACGATGCGCTCGCCTGCCGGGCCACGAACCTGCAGCCCGTATCCGGTCGGCAGCGGCATCCCGCTCGCGATCGGATCCGCGGCGGCCCGCGAAGCAGCTTCCATCGCGCCGACTTTGCGCGAGACGGTAGAGGCGAGACCCTCTACGAGAGTCGCACCACCGGTGAACAGTGATTCCAGTCGACGAGCCATGAGAGCAGTTCCTCCTGTGCGGTTGGGACCTGCCCCACCCCGCTTCGAAGTATTCCCGGTGCGCCGCCGCCGCGCCACGCTCAGAAGTGGGTTTCGTGGTCACCCGTCCGGGTGACGGGTAGGATGACCCGAGAGCCCCCAGCGAACGAGAGGATGCGGTCGATGGCCCCCTGGCGCCCAGCGCGTGAAGTGATCGTCGTGATCCTGGCCGGCGGACAGGGAGAGCGCCTGAGCATCCTCTCCGCGCAGCGCGCGAAGCCGGCGGTGCCGTTCGCGGGCAAGTACCGGATCATCGACTTCGCGCTCTCCAACTGTGTCAACTCGGGTCTCTACGACGTGGTCGTGCTGACGCAGTACCGGCCGGTCTCCCTGCACGACCACATCGGCGCAGGCAAGCCCTGGGACCTCGACCGCCAGCAGTCGATCGGCGTCCGCCTGATCTCGCCGCACCTCGGGCGTCGCGGCGCCGACTGGTATCGCGGCACGGCGGACGCGGTCTTCCAGAACATCGCGGAGATCGAGGAGCTCAAATCGGATCACGTCGTGATCCTCGGCGGCGACCACATCTACAAGATGGACTACCGCCCGATGATCGCGCAGCACATGCGCAACAAGGCCGACGTCACGATCGGCCTGCAGGAGGTGCCGCTCGCCGATGCGAGCCGGTTCGGCATCGCGACCCTCGAGAAGCAGCGCATCACGGACTGGCACGAGAAGCCCAAGCACCCGGCGAGCAACCTCGCCTCGATGGGCTTCTACGTGTTCCGCACGGAGAAGCTGATCGAGTGCCTGCGCGAGGACGCCGAGACCGCGGGCTCGAAGCGCGACTTCGGCGGCGACATCGTGCCGCGGATGATCCGCGAGGGCGACAAGGTCTTCGGGCACCCGTTTCACGGCTACTGGCGCGACGTCGGCACGATTCAGAGCTACTGGGACGCGAACATGGAGCTGCTCCACGAGCCCCCGGAGATGGATCTCTACGACCGCAGCTGGCTGATCCACACGAAGTCGGAGGAGCGCGCGCCGGCGCACTTCGGCTCGCGCGGGCGAGTCGAGCAGTCGATGATCTCGCACGGCTGCTACGTCAACGGCTACGTGCGCAACTCGGTGCTCTCGCCCGGCGTGGTCGTCGAGGAGGGCGCGATCGTGCGCGACTCGATCGTGATGTTCGACACGGTGATCGGCCGCGGCGCCGTGCTCGACCACGCGATCATCGACAAGGAGGTGATCGTCGGGCCGAGCAGCTACGTCGGCTTCGGCGACGACCTCACGCCGAACGCCACCGAGCCCCAGCGCCTGACGACTGGCATCTCGCTGATCGGCAAGCGCGCGCAGCTTCCCGAGGGCGTGCGCATCGGCCGCAACTGCCGGATCGATCCCGACGTCGTGCCCGAGGACTTCGACGGCCTCGAGCTGGCGAGCGGCGGCACGGTCCTGCACTCCGGCAGCGCGCATTGAGCAGCGGGGCTTCGCGGGGCCACCACCCCAGAGACGAACGACGCTCTTGAAACCAGCTCTGAGACTGCTGTTCGTCGCAGCCGAGTCGGCACCGCTCGTCAAGGTCGGCGGGCTCGGCGACGTGATCGGGGCGCTGCCCTCCGCGCTGCGGGGGCGCGGCCACGACGTGCGCGTCGTGATGCCGAGCTACCGCGGCCTCGACGCGCCGGGCGCGGAGCTGCTCTGGAGCGGGCGCGAGCGATTCGTCGACCAGCTGGTCGACGTGCGCGTGCTCGCGCCGACGCCGACGATCCTGCTCGTCGAGTGCGCCGAGGCATTCGATCGCGACCAGGTCTACGGCGAGCCCGACGATGGCGATCGCTTCGCGCTGTTCGCGCGCGCCGTGCTGTCGTTTCTCGCCGACTTCGAGTGGAAGCCCGAGATCATCCACGCGCACGACTGGCACGCCGCGCTCGTGCCGATCCTCGAGCACGCGACGCCGACGGTGCTGACGATCCACAACCTCGCCTTCCAGGGCTGGCGCGAGGCCGCCTTCGCGCGCCGCGAGGGCCTCGAGCTCGACCCTGGCGGCGATGGCATCAACCTGCTCGGACGCGGCATCGCCAACGCGACCGCCGTGACGACGGTGAGCCCGACCTATGCGCGAGAGATCCGCACGCCGATCGACGGCATGGGGCTCGACGGCGCGCTGCGGCAGCGCGGCGTCACGGGCATCGTCAACGGCATCGATACCGACATGTTCAACCCCGCCACGGATCGCGCGCTCGCCGAGCCGTTCGACGTCGGGCGCCTGGCGGCGCGCGGTGCCAACCGCACGGCGCTGCTCGGCCGGCTCGGCCTCGCCGATGACGAGCGCTCGCCGGTGCTCGGGGCGGTCACGCGCCTGTTCGGCCAGAAGGGCATGGATCTCGTGCTCGACGCCGCGCCCGCGCTGCTGCAGCGCGGCGCGCGCCTGATCGTGCTCGGCACCGGCGACCCCGAGCTCGAGGAGCGCTTCCGGACGCTCGCGGCCGCCAACCCGCAGACGGTCGCGGCGATCCTCGACTTCGACGTCGTGCTCGCCCAGCAGATCTACGCGGGCTCCGACCTGTTCCTGATGCCGAGCCGCTTCGAGCCGTGCGGGCTCGGACAGCTGATCGCGATGCGCTATGGATCGATCCCGCTCGCGCGCAAGACCGGCGGGCTCGCCGACACCGTGCAGCCGGGGCAGACCGGATTCCTCTTCGACGAGGCCTCGCCCGCCGCGCTCGTGACGGCCTACGACGAGGCGCTCAAAGTCTTCCGCGCGAAGCCCCGCTGGCGGGCCCTGCAGACGCGGGCGATGCTGGCGGACCACTCCTGGGATGTGTCAGCGCGGGAGTACGAGACGCTCTACGAGGGGTTGCTGGCGGGCTAGCCGAGCAGCACGACCGAGAGCGGCGGCAGCGTCACGGTCGCGCTCGCCGGCCACTCCCGCAGCGGCTCGGGCTCGCCCACGACCACGCCGAGGTTGCCCATGCCCGACCCGTCATAGAGCGCTGCGTCGGTGTTCAGCAGCTCGGCCCAGCGCCCCGCCCGTGGCAGGCCCAGCCGGTACGCCACCCGCGGCACCGGCGAGAGGTTCGCGACGCAGACGATCTCGTCGCCACCGCCCGACCGCGTGAACGCGACGACGTTCTCGTCGGCGTTCGCGACGTCGATCCAGCGGAAGCCGGCGGCGTCGGTATCGCTCGCGTAGAGCGCCGGGCGCTCGCGCAGCAGGCGGTTGAGATCGCGCACGAGGTCCCGAACGCCCCGATGGTTGGCGCCCTGGAGCGCGTCCCAGTCGACCGATGCATCGTGGTTCCACTCGCCGCGCTGCCCGAGCTCGCACCCCATGAAGATCAGCTTCTTGCCGGGATGCGCCCACATGTAGGAGAGGTACGAGCGCAGGTTCGCGAAGCGCTGCCAGTCGTCGCCCGGCATGCGGCCGAGCAGCGAGCCCTTCCCGTGCACCACCTCGTCGTGCGAGATCGGCAGGATGAAGTTCTCCGAGAACGCGTAGAGCATCGGCAGCGTGAGCGTGTCGTGGTGAAAGCGCCGGTGGATCGGATCGTGCGCGAAGTAGCTGAGCGTGTCGTGCATGAAGCCCATGTTCCATTTGAAGCCGAAGCCGAGCCCGCCGTGATCGACGGGGCGGGAGACGCCCGGCCACGAGGTCGACTCCTCGGCGACCATCATCACGCCCGGATGCACGCGGTAGGCGGTCGCATTCAGCTCGCGCAGGAACTCGACGGCCTCGAGGTTCTCGTTGCCTCCGTGCTCGTTCGGCAGCCACTCGCCTTCCGCCCGCGAGTAGTCGAGGTAGAGCATCGAGGCCACCGCGTCGACGCGCAGCCCGTCCACGTGGAACTCCTCGAGCCAGTAGAGCGCGTTCGCGATCAGGAAGTTGCGCACCTCGCGGCGCCCGTAGTTGAAGATCAGCGTGCCCCAGTCGGGGTGCGAGCCGCGCCGCGGATCCTCGTGCTCATAGAGCGCCGTGCCGTCGAAGCGGGCCAGCGCGAACGCGTCGCGGGGAAAGTGCGCGGGCACCCAGTCGAGCAGCACGCCGATCCCGCGCTGGTGCAGGGCGTCGATCAAAAGGCGCAGCTCGTCGGGTGAGCCGAGCGGCGACGAGGGCGCGTAGTAGCCGGTCACCTGGTAGCCCCAGCTCCCGCCGAACGGGTGCGCCATCACCGGCAGCAGCTCGACGTGCGTGAAGCCGAGGTCGGCGACGTAGCCGGGCAGCACCTCTGCCAGCTCGCGATACCCGAGGCCCTGGCGCCACGAGGCGAGGTGCACCTCGTAGACCGAGATCGGCGCCGCCGTGTCGTGATGCGTCCCGCGGCTCGCCATCCACTCGTGGTCGCCCCACCGGTGGCGGGCCGAGGCCACGATCGAGGCCGTGCGCGGCGGGATCTCGGCCTCGCGCGCGAGCGGGTCCGCCCGCAGCGTCGAGACGCCATCGGCGCCATGGATCTGCAGCTTGTAGAGCGCTTCTGCCGCGAGACCCGGCACGAACAGCTCCCACACCCCCGATGATCCGAGCGAGCGCAGCGGGTGGCGCACCGCGTGCCAGGCGTTGCAGTCGGCGGCCAGGCCGACACCGCGCGCACCCGGCGCCCAGACGGCGAAGCCGACGCCCTCGACGCCGTCGAGCACCCGCTCTCGTGCGCCCAGGGCCTCCCAGAGGCGCTCGTGACGGCCCTCGCCGATCAGATACAGGTCGAGCTCCCCCACGGTCGGCAGGAAGCGGTAGGGGTCGTCGAGCTCGACCCAGGAGCCGCCGCGACCGACGAGCAGGCGGTAGGACGGGATCTGGCGCCGCCGCAGCGTCGTCGTGAAGAGCCCGGGTGCGACCTCGCTCAGCTCGATCGCGCGCTCGCCGATCAGGACCTTGACGGCGTCGGCACCCGGCTGCCAGGCGCGCACCGCTACTGTGTGTCGCGCTGGGCCGGCGTGGGCACCGAGGATGCTGTGGGGATCGTGGTGCGTCCCTGCGGCGAGCCGTACCGCAGCCTCCTGGAGCAACGCGCGGGATCCGGCCATCGCCCAAGACTGACAGCTCGCCTCACGCGCTTCCAGGAGAGACCCCTTGACCCGACCGGTCGCCCGCTTCACAATCCAGCCAAGCTTGCCCCTGCCGCTCGCTCCGCTCGCGCGCATCGCCCGCAATCTCGCGTGGACCTGGGAGCGGCAGCTCGCCGACGTGCTGCGCGCCGTCGACCCCGAGCGGTTCGACTCAACGGGCAACCCCGTCGAGGTGCTTGCTCGTGCAACAGCCGTTCGGCTGCACGAGCTCGCGGGCGATGCGGGCTACGTTGAGCAGGTGGCCGCGGCGGCGGCGCGGCTCGACGCGCTCTTGACCTCGCCGAGCTGGTACTCGACGCTCGCTGGCGACGCGCCCCGCGCGATCGCCTACTTCTCGCCCGAGTTCGGCATCGGCGAGTCGCTGCCGCTCTACTCCGGCGGTCTCGGCGTGCTCGCCGGCGACCACCTCAAGTCGGCCAGCGACCTCGGGGTCCCGATCGTCGGCGTCGGGCTGTTCTATCGCCAGGGATATTTCCGCCAGGTGCTGACGGCGGCGGGTGCGCAGCGCGAGGAGTTCCGCGAGCTCGACCTGTCGCTGCTGCCGGTGTCACATGCGACGGGTCCCGATGGGACGCCCGTCCACGTCTCGATCCAGCTACCGGGTGCCGTGCTGCACGCCCGCGTGCTGCGCGTCGACGTCGGTCGGGTCCCGCTGCTCTTGCTCGATACGGACGTGCCGGCGAACGCCCCGGCCGAGCGCGCGGTGACCGACCGCCTCTATGGCGGCGACAGCGAGCACCGCCTGCGGCAGGAGATCCTGCTCGGAATCGGCGGGATCAAGGCGCTCGCCGCGTGCGGCATCGAGCCGGGCGTCTTCCACATGAACGAGGGCCACGCGGGGTTCTCGGGCCTCGAGCGCATCCGTCGCCTCGTCGAGGAGCAGGGGCTCGACGGAGCCGTCGCGCTCGAGACCGTTCGCGGCGCAACCGTCTTCACGACGCACACCCCGGTGCCGGCCGGCATCGACAGGTTCGCGCGCGAGCTCGTCGCCCGCTACTTCGGGCCCGGTGGCATCCCGACCGGCCTGCCGGTCGAGCGCCTGCTCGAGCTCGGCGCCGAGCAAGACCCCGCGATGTTCAACATGGCGGTGATGGGCATCCGGCTCGCCGCGCGCGTGAATGGCGTGAGCCGCCTCCACGGAGCGGTCTCACGCTCGATGTTCGCGAGCCTCTGGCCCGGCCTGCCCGCCGAGGACGCGCCGATCGGCCACATCACGAACGGCGTCCACGGCGAGACCTGGATCGGCCCGGAGTTCGACGGGATCTATCGCTCGCGCCTCGGCGACGGCTACGGCTCGCAGGGTCACGGCTGGGCCACCCTCGACGTCTCGGACGAGGAGCTGCACGAGGCGCGCCGCGCCGCGCGCGGGCGTCTCGTCGAGGAGATCCGCCGCCGCCTGCGCGCGCAGTGGTCGGAGCGCGGCCTGCGCGGCGACCAGCTCGGCTTCATCGACGGCGTGTTCGACCCCGAGGCGCTCACGATCGGCTTCGCGCGGCGCGTCCCGACCTACAAGCGGCTGACGCTGATGCTGCTCGAGCGCGAGCGCCTGACGCGCCTGCTGACAGATCCCGAGCGGCCGCTCCAGATCGTGATCGCCGGCAAGGCGCATCCCCACGACAGCGAGGGCAAGAAGCTGATCGAGGAGCTCGGCGCGTTCGCGAACGGGCTCGACGTCCGCCATCGGATCGTGATGCTGCCCGACTACGACATGGCGCTCGGCCGGGCGCTCACGAGCGGCGTCGACGTGTGGCTGAACAACCCGCTGCGCCCGTTCGAGGCATGCGGGACGAGCGGGATGAAGGCCGCGCTCAACGGCGGCCTCAACCTCTCGGTGCTCGACGGCTGGTGGGACGAGCTCTACGACGGCCGCAACGGCTGGGCGATCCCCTCTGCCGACGACGGCACGCTCGACGCCGACCGCCGCGACGCGTTCGAGGCGCGCGCGATCCTCGACCTGCTCGAGGGCGAGATCGTGCCGCGCTTCTACGACCGAGCCGACGGGGTGCCGCGCGCGTGGCTCGCGATGTCGCGCCACACGATCACGAAGCTCGGCCCCGAGATCCTCGCGACGCGCATGCTGCGCGACTACGTCGTCGAGCTGTACGTGCCGGTCGCGGCGGGCGCTCGCCGGCTCGCGGCGGACGGCTACACGGCCGCCTCGCGGCTCGCAGCCTGGAAGCGCACCGTCGCGGGTGCCTGGAAGGACGTCTCCGTGGGGTCGCTCTCGGCCTCTCCGAACGGCAACGCCCCCGGCGAGCAGATGGCCGTGCAGACGGTCGTCAAGCTCGGCTCGCTGACCCCCGACGACGTCGTCGTGCAGGCGCTCTACGGCGCGCCCAACGAGCGCGGCGAGCTGGAGGCTCCCGCGCTCGGCGAGCTGACGGCCTCCGAGCAGCGGGACGGCGGCTGGCTCTTCTCGGGACAGGTCGTGCTGCCCGCGGGCCCGCTCGGGCTCGCGATCAGAGTGCTGCCGCACTCGGCCGATCTCGACGATCCGCGTCAGCTCGGCCTGGTCGCGACGAGCTGACGCGAGCTCGGCTCAGGCGCGCAGGACCAGCACCGACCACGGCGCAGCCGTGACGGTCTCTCCGACCGGCGCTCCCGCCGGTCGCTCGCCCTCGCTGTCGAGCTCGACGACGAGACCGATCGAAAAGCCGTCCGGCAGGCGCACCTCGGCCGCTGCGGCGGCGGCATGGAAGACGATCACGAGCGTCTCGTCGGGGGCATCCGCCGAGCGCCCGTCGAGCACGACGCCGAGCGTGGGCGCGTCGGCCGCCTGCCAGAAGCCGGCGTCCATCGGCTTGCCGTCGGCGGCGAACCAGCGGACGTCGACGGGGGAGCCGTCGCCGCGGTCGCCCTCGAGGAACGTCGTCCGCCGCAGCACGGGGTGGCGCATGCGCAGCGCGATCAGCTCGCGCACGTACGCGGCGAGATCGTCGTCGCTCGCGCTCCAATCGAGCCACGAGAGCGCGGAGTCCTGGCAGTACGCGTTGTTGTTGCCGCGCTGGGTCCGCCCGCGCTCGTCTCCCGCCACGAGCATCGGCACGCCTTGCGAGAGAAGCAGCGTCGCGAGCATCGCGCGCGTGCGGCGGCGGCGCAGCAGCAGCACGTCCGGATCGGCCGTCTCGCCCTCGACGCCCGAGTTCCAGGAGCGGCTGGCATCGTCGCCGTCACGGTTCTCCTCGCCGTTCGCCTCGTTGTGCTTCTCGTCGTACGAGACCAGGTCGCGCAGCGTGAAGCCGTCGTGGGAGACCAGCAGGTTGATGCCCGCGAGCGCTCCGCGACCGCTCGGCGCGAAGGTCTCGGACGACCCGGCGAGCGCGCGAGCCAGCTCGCTCGTCGGCGCGAGGCCACGCCAGACGTCGCGCAGCGAGTCGCGGTAGGCCCCGTTCCACTCCGAGAACGGGGCCGGGAACGCGCCGAGGCGATAGCCGTCGGGACCGAGGTCCCACGGCTCGGCGATCAGCTTGACGCCCGCGAGCACGGGATCGTCGGCGATCGCGGCGAGCAGCGGCGCGGCCGGATCGAAGCCGTGCTCGCCGCGTCCGAGCGCGACGGCGAGATCGAAGCGGAAGCCGTCGACGTGCATCTCCTCGACCCAGTAGCGGAGCGAGTCGAGCACGAGCGAGCTGACCGCGGGCTTGCCGGCGTCGAGCGTGTTGCCACAGCCCGTCACATCGTCGTAGCGGCCCGGATCAGCGGGGTCGAGCCGGTAGTAACCGAGGTTGTCGAGCCCGCGGAAGGCGAGGATCGGCCCGCCCGGGCCACCCTCGGCCGAGTGGTTGTAGACGACGTCGCAGATGACCTCGATGCCCGCGGCGTGGAGCGCCCGCACGAGCTCCTTGAACTCGCGTACCTGCCGGCCGTGCGCGGCCGCGTAGGCGGCGTGCGGTGCGAAGAAGCCGATCGTGTTGTAGCCCCAGTAGTTCGAGAGACCGCGCTCGATCAGCACCGGCTCCGAGGCGAACTGCTGCACGGGCAGGAGCTCGACCGCCGTCACGCCGAGCCGCCGGAGCTCGCCGATCACGGCGGGATGCGCCATCCCGGCGTAGGTCCCGCGCAGGCTCGCCGGCACCGCCGGGTGGAGCCGCGTGAGGCCGCGCACGTGCGCCTCGTAGATCACCGAGTCGGCAAGCGGCGTGCCCGGAGGGGCATCGCCCCGCCAGTCGAACCGCTCGTCCACGACGACGCTCGCCGCGCCGTCGATGGCCCGCGCGTAGGGGTCGAGCAGCGGTATCCGGGGGTCGAAGAAGAGCCCGCGCTCGGGCGCGTGCTCGCCGTGCGCCCTCAGCCAGTAGCGCTGGCCCGCGCGCACGCCGTCGACCTGCGCGCTGAAGCATCCGCTGTCATCGCCGGCCAGCGGGACGCGGCGCTCGCCACCGCGCGCGTCTTGCAGGCACAGCTCGACGGCGCTCGCACGCACGGAGCGCACCGCGAAGAAGGCTCCCTCGCCGCGCAGCTGCGACCCGAGGGCGAGATGGTGGCTGACGAGGGACACAGGCGATGCGTTGCTCTCACACTACCGTGTGCGAACCTGTTCTGAGCCATGTCTCGAGGTTCACGTGAACGATCAAGAGCTGCGCCGCCTCGCCGAGTCGCGAGGCGTCGCGCTCGGCTATCACGAGGCATCCGGGCGATACGTCGACGCATCGATCGAGACCCTGCGGGCGATCGTCGCGGCGATGGGCGACGACGAGCCCCCGCCCGACGGCTGGCCGCCGGTCGTCGTCGTGCGCGCAGCGTCGCCCTGGCGGTTCGACCCGGCGCTCGGCCGGCACACCCACGTGCGGCTCGAGAGCGGCGACGAGGTCGCGCTCCCCGACGAGCTGCCCGGACCGCTCCCGCTCGGCTACCACGCACTCGTCGAGCCCGCGCGCGAGACGCCGTTGATCGTCGTCCCGCCGCGCGCCCACCTGCCGGCCAGGCTCGTCGACGGCGGCCATTGCAACGGTCTCGCGCTGCAGCTCTACTCGCTCCACTCGCAGGCGAGCTGGGGGATCGGCGATCTCGGCGATCTCGCGACGATCGGCCGGGCGGACGTTGCCGGCGACTTCGTGCTGCTCAGCCCGCTGCACGCTGCAGGTCCCACCGTGCCGCAGGAGCCGAGCCCCTACTTCGCCTCGACGCGCCGCTTCCGCAACCCGCTCGCGATCGCCGTCGAGCTCGTCCCCGAGGTCGCGCTGCTGCGACCTGACGAGCGGGCGACGTTCGACCGCCTGGCCGCGCTCGGCCGCTCGCTGACGACGGGGCCGCTCGTCGAGCGCGATCGCGTGCTCCCCGTCAAGAACGAGGCGCTCGCCCTCTGCCACGCGGCCCTCCAGCGCTCACCCGCGGGGCAAGCCGAGCTCGAGCGATATCGCGCCGCCACGCCCGGACTCGAGCTCTATGCGTGCTTCTGCGCGCTCGCCGAGCGCCACGCCGGCGACTGGCGGTCGTGGCCGAGCGCGCTGCGCACGCCGACCGCTCGAGGCGTCGCAGACGCCACCCGGATGGACGCCGAGCGCGTGGGCTTCCACGCCTACCTGCAGCTCTGCGTCGACCGGCAGCTCGCAGCGCTCCCCGAGCTGCCGCTCGGCTATCTCACGGACCTCGCGGTCGGCGCCGCAGGCACCGGCTTCGACGCCTGGTCGCTGCAGGACGAGCTCGCGCTCGGGATGCGCGTCGGCGCCCCGCCCGATCCCCTCGGCCCGCTCGGCCAGGACTGGGGGCTGCCGCCGGCGATCCCGGGCCGCCTCGTCGCCAACGGGTTCGCAAGCTTCACGCAGACGGTGCGCGCGAGCATGCAGCACGCCGCCGGGCTGCGGATCGACCACGTGATGGGCCTCCACCGGCTGTTCTGGATCCCGCCGGGCGCATCGCCGACCGACGGCACCTACGTGCACTACCCGGCGCACGACCTGCTCGGGATCGTCGCGCTCGAGAGCCGGCGGGCGCGCTGCCTCGTGGTCGGCGAGGATCTCGGCACCGTCGAGCCGAGCGTGCGCGAGGCGCTCGCCGCGCACGACGTGCTCGGCTACCGCCTCGAGTGGTTCGAGGAGCGCCCGCCGGGCGAGTACCCCCGCCTGTCGATGGCAGCCGTCACGACGCACGACCTGCCGACGGCGACGGGCTTCTTCTCAGGGGCCGATCTGGCACACCTGCGCGAGATCGGGGCGCTCGGTGACGGTGTCGAGGAGGCGACCGGTGAGCAGCGCACGGCGATCCGCGATCGCCTCGTGGCCGAGGGGCTGCTGGATCCGGACGAGGAGGATCCCGGGCGCATCACCGAGGCGCTCTACGCATTCCTCGCGCGCACTCCGTGCATGCTGCGCGCCGTCTCGCTCGACGACGCGCTCGGCAACGAGCTGCGTGCGAACGTGCCGGGCACGATCGACGAGCACCCGAACTGGCGCGTGCGCCAGCCGCTCGCGATCGAGCAGTTCGAGGCGCAGCCGCTACTGCAGCGCGTGCTCGCGGCGATCCGCGGGGAGGCCGGATAGCGCCGCCTACGACGAGAAGACGAGCGCGACGCCGGCGACGGTGAGGGTGACGCCGAGCGCGATCCGCATCGGTCGCTCGGGGACCCGGTTCGTGTAGTGCGAGCCGATCAGGATGCCGGGAATCGAGCCGATCAGGATGAAGCCGACGGTGCCGAACTGGACGTTCCCGGCGACGGCCTGCGCGCTGCCCGCGGCGGCCGTCAGGATCGCGGCGTGGAACACGTCGGTGCCCACGATGCGAGCGGCCGAGAGCCCGAACAGCAGCATCATCGCCATGCCGAAGAACGTGCCCGAGCCCACCGACGTCAACCCGAGCGCGAAGCCGAAGACGACACCGATGCCGACGGCCATCAGCTTCGTGCGTGCCGTCAGCTCGGCCTCGCGCGCGGGGCGCGCGGCGTGGATCGCGTTCTTCAGCGCGAACGCCACGCCAACCACGATCAAGGCGCCGCCGAGCGTGACCGTGAGCAGGTGGTTGAGATCGTCGCCCATCTCCTCCTTGAGCTTCTTCAGCACGAAGACGCCTACGACCGAGGCGGGAACGCTGCCCGCCGCGAGCCAGAGCGCGAGGCGGTAGTCGACGTTCGCCTTCGAGTGGTGGCGCCACGCGCCGAACATCTTCGTGATCGCCGCGTACGCGAGATCCGTGCCGACGGCCTTGACCGGCGGGATGCCCAGCAGCACGAGGATCGGCGTCATCAGCG
>JANLRV010000268.1:0-13025 GCA_031361905.1 Actinomycetes bacterium | reverse complement strand
GTACAGCGTTTATCGGCAGCGTGCTCGCGAAACTGTAGGGTCACTCGATCGAGGGATGCGAGATCTCATGATTTCGAACAAAGACCCTGCAAATCGACATGTTTCTGAAATAGCTAAAACGTGCTCGATCGTCAGGAAACCGTGACTTCGAAGGCTCGCTCGCCGGTTTGCGCGACGTCGAAGCCGGCCGCTGCGGCCGCTCGCAGCACCTCGCTGAACGTCTCCGCGCCAGAGCTCGCGAGGGCGCGTGCGACGAGGCCCTTCGTGGCCTTGTTGTGATGGCTGACGACGCTTCCGTCCCGGCCGACGACCCGCGCCGTGAAGGCATCCGGGAGCGGCGCGAGCCTCGCGTAGTCGCCTGACCGCAGGTCGACGATCGGACCGCACGCCGTCAGCGTGCGCGCCAGCGTCGGCCTCCAGAGCGCGCCGGGCCGGCCGATGCGTGGCAGCGTCGAGCCTCCCGACAGGCGATAGGCGGGAATCGGGTCGTCCGCCCGCAGAACGCCGAAGAGCGCCGACGCGATCAGCAGCGATCCCCGCGCCTGGGCGGGGAGCGTCGGCGCGTCGAGCGCGTCGTAGAGCACGCCCGTGTAGCGGGCGTAGGCCGGCATCGTCGGCGAGCTCGCGAGCTCGGCGTTGCGCGCGATCTCGGCATCCTGTCTCGGCGAGAGACCGAGCGCCGCGCGGCTCGCCTTGCGGTTGCGAGCCAGGCGTATCAGCGCGGCCGTGAGGCGCGTGCGGGTCTTCGTCAGCTCCGGGAAGCCGAGCGCCGCGAGATCGAGCGGTGGCCCCTCACCGCCGTGGGCCTTCGTCTCGGACGGCGGCAGCAGGATCAGCATCGCGGCTGGATCATGCAACGTCAGCGCAGGTGCCCGACGCGCTCCACCTTTCGGCCGGCCTCGGCGATCAGCTCCTCGGTCAGCTCGCCGGCCTCCATCGCGCGGAACGCGGTGAGCACCGCGCGCGGCGAGTTGCGGTGGCGCCTTGCGGCCATCGTGAGCGGCTCCGAGAGCGCGCCCCCGCAGTGCATGCAGGGCCAGTAGAGCCGCCGCATCAGCTCGCTCGCCTCGCCGTCCGGATAGCGGCGGAACAGGTCGATCAGCAGCGTCGAGCCCCGGATCGCGCTGCCCTCGGCGCTCGCATCCATCAGCGCGTCGGCACGGCTCCGTAGGGCGCGGCGTCCTCGACCGACATCCGGATCGCATTGCGCGGGAGCTGGTAGCGCGCGTAGGGGAGCACCGTGATCTTGGCGTCGGGTCCTTGCTTCGCCATCGCCTCGGCGAACGCCGCGTCGAGCGAGCTCGTCGCGTCGATGCCGATCTCGGCGGCCATCGCGAGGTTCTCCTCGAGCGTGACCATCTTCAGGTGCTTGCGCGTCATCACCTCGTAGATCGGCACCCAGATGCAGCCGGCCCACATCTGGATCGTGCGGCCGTGGATGTCGCGCAGCACGCGCTCGTAGTTCTCGCGCGTGGGCGGCATGTAGGGCTGCATCAGATCCATCAGCGCGAGGCCCGGGAAGTCGCCGATCGCGGTCTTCACGCCCGGCGACGGCGAGCAGTAGATCAGCGAGCCGCCGTCCTTCAGCACGAGGTCTGCCGACATGCAGCCCCAGCCGGTGTGGAAGAACAGGTGGTCCGTCGGCGCGAACACGCCGCAGATCACGATGTCGGCCTGGCCGGGATGGTCATAGGCGTAGATCTCGTTGAACCGCTCGATCGCCGCGCGGTGCGCCTCGGGGTGCGAGCCGAAGATCAGCTCGGCGACGCGGCCCTGGGTGTTGAGGATCGCGTTGAGCGTGCAGTCGAGCCCGCACATCGTGGCGGCCTCGTCGATGTCCGCGCGCATCGGTCCGCGATAGGCCCCGTAGTGCGTCTGCGGGCTCGGCACGAAGGCCGCGTGGTTCGACTCGATCGTCTCGTCGGAGACGACGCCCGGCAGAATCAGCTTGCCGCCGCCACCGGCGCCCCAGTGGTTCGACTGGGCCTGGCCGATCGTGATCTTGAGCTCGCAGCGCGCCACCTCCTTGTGCAGCCAGATCGGCGTGCCGCGCGAGGAGACGCCGATGAACGTGTACATGTCGGCGTTGCGCGGGTCGTTCTGGTGGAACGCGATCCCCGCCCGCTCCATGCGCGCGAGGTTCTCCTTACCGATCTTCTGCTCGGTGTCGGACTCCGACATCGGGAAGACCTTGCCGTTCGCGCAGACCACGACGACGTCCGTCACGCCGGCAGCCTCGATCGCGTCGAACACGGCCGGCAGGATCTTCGAGGCGGGGGTGGGCCGGAACTGGTTGTCGATCACGACCGCCACCGATCGCTTGCCCTGCAGGAGCTCGCTGAAAGGAGGACCCGACTGCGGGCTCTCGAGCGCGGCGCGCGCCGACTCGGTCGTGTTCGCGACGCGAGGCGGCTCCTGCGGCTCGATCACCGCGAGCAGGTTGCGCTCCGGGATCTCGATCTGAAGCTCATCGCGGTAGACGAGGGCGTCATCCTCCGACGCGCCGATCGTGAGCGGATCGAGGGACTCGTACGGAATCGTCACGCGGCGGGTGTCGGCCATGCCCGCAGGGTAGGCCCGGCCCGCCGGGCGGTCAAGACCGCCCGGCGGTGCCGATCGGTCAGACGACGGCGCGGCGAGCGCGATCGATCAGAGCGCGGCGACCTTCACCACGAGGTTGCCGCTGGCCGAGAACGGGTAGCTCGAGCTCCAGACGAACGGCGACGAGCTCGGATCGGTCGCCGAGACCATCAGCGGGGGTGCCGTGGTCGGCGGGAAGCCGAACACGGGCGTCGCGAGCAGGCCCTCGAGCAGGCTCGAGAAGCCGGGACACGTGAGCCGCGGTCCCGGGTCAGGTAGACGACGTCGACGACGGCCTGGATCGTGCTCGAGAGGATGTGACAGCACACGCCGTGCTGCTGGCTCACCGGTCCGTCGATCGTGACGCGCGAGCCGTCCCGGATCGGAAACCCGGATGCCGAGGCGCCGGACGGTACGGGCGCTACGCCGTCAGCACGAGCTTGCCGAACTGCTCGCCGGCGAGCATCCGGTCGAAGGCCGCGGGCGCCTCGTCGAGCGGCCGTGCGGAGTCGACGATCGGGATCCACGACTGGGAGTCGACGGCGGCGAGCAGCTCCCGGAACTCGACCGGCCCGCCCATCATCGTGCCGATCAGGCTGACCTGCTTGCGGTAGAAGTCGGGGATCCCGATCTCGGTGCGCGGTGGCCCGGCGAAGCCCATCGTCACGATCGTCCCTCCGGTCCGTACGCAGGCGAGGCTCGACTCCCACGTGCCCGCCGAGTCGATCACGAGGTCGGCGCCGCCGCCGGTGTAGGCCACGACCTCGTGCTCGAACCCGCTCGCGCGGTAGTCGAAGCCGGCCTCGGCGCCCAGCTCGCGCGCGCGCTCGAGCTTGTCGGCCGACGACGACGTGACGAGCACGCGCGCGCCGGCCGCGTGCGCGAGCTGCACCGCGAACGTCGACGTGCCCGCACCGGCGCCCGTGATCAGCACGGTCTGGCCCGAGCGGAGGCGGCCGCGCGTGAAGAGGGCGCGCCAGACGGTCAGGCCTGCGAGCGGCAGCGCGGCCGTCTGCTCGACGGACAGCCGCGCGGGCTTCGGAAAGAGGTTCTGCGCGGGCACGCGCACCTGCTCGGCGAAGGTGCCGTCGTCTGGGCCGCCGAGGATCCGGAACTCCGGCCCGTGGCGGGTGATGTCGTCGCCCCAGCCGAGCGAGGGGAGGATCACGACCTCGTCGCCGACGGCGACGCCGCCTGCGCCGGGCCCGAGCGAGCGAACGACCCCGCAGCCGTCAGAGCCGGGGGTGAGCGGCGTCTCGCAGCCCGGCCACCCGCCCGTGATCACGCGCACGTCGCGGCGGTTGAGCGCGGCGGCCCTGATGTCGACGACGACCTCGCCGGGCCCGGCGACGAGCGGGTCGCGCTCGCGCACGACGAGATCGCGGGTCGCGCCGAAGCTCTCGATCGTGACGGCGCGCATCAGGCCGACACCGTGATCCCCTTGAAGCGCTGCATGTTCTCGGTCATCGCGATCTCGGTCGGCAGCCGCTCCATCGAGGAGGCGCCGAAGAAGCCCTTCACGCCGTGCGTGCGCTCGAGCACGTAGCGCGCGTCCTCGGGCTCGGCGATCGGGCCGCCGTGGCAGAGCACGATCACGTCGGGGTTGATCTTGACGGCGGCGTCGTGCATCGCCTGGACGAGCGTCACGCACTGGTCGAGCGTCTTCGCGCTGGTCGCGCCGATCGTCCCCTTCGTCGTCAGGCCCATGTGTGGCACGAGCACGTCCGCCCCGGCCTTCGCCATCGCCACGGCGGACTCCGGATCGAAGATGTAGGGCGCGGTCAGCAGATCGGCCTGATGGGCGATCCGGATCGCCTCGACCTCGAGGTCGTAGCCCATCCCGGTCTCCTCGAGTCCCTGCCGGAACTCGCCGTCGATCAGGCCGACGGTGGGGAAGTTCTGCACGCCCGAGAAGCCGATGCGCCCGAGCTCGGGGATGAAGACCTCCATCATCCGAAAGGGATCGGTGCCGCAGACGCCGGCGAGCACCGGGGTGTCGCGGACGACCGGGAGCACCTCGCGGGCCATGTCGACGACGATCGCGTTCGCATCGCCGTACGGCATCATCCCCGAGAGCGAGCCGCGCCCGGCCATGCGGTAGCGGCCCGAGTTGTAGATGATGATCAGATCGGCGCCGCCGGCCTCGGCGCACTTCGCCGAGAGGCCCGTTCCGGCCCCGGCGCCGATGATCGCGATGCCGCGATCGGCCTGTGCCCTGAGCCGGGCGAGAGCTTCCGCTCGCTTCACGCGTTCCCTCCGAGATACGTATGCAGCTTCTCGACCATCGCCTGCGAGAAGGCCGGGTCGTTGACATCGCAGTCGAGCTCGATCAGCTCGACGTTCGCGCCGATGTTCGCGCGGATCGCGCCGAAGAGCGCGGCGTCGGCCTCGGCGTCGTAGAACGGGCCGCCCTCGGTCGCGATCATCGAGACGCCGGCAAGCGGAACGAAGAGGGCCGTCGGGCCGGTCGCGGCGGAGAGCTTGCGGGCCACCTCCTCGCCGAGCTTCGCGCACTCCTCGGGCGTCGTCCGCATCAGCGTGACCTGCGCGTTGTGGACGTACAGGTTGCGCCCCTCGAACTGTGCCGGGACGCTCTCGCGCGGACCGAAGTTGACCATGTCGAGCGCCCCGAGCGAGACGACCTGGGGCACGCCGGCACGCCCGGCCGCGGTCAGCCGGTCGGGGCCGGCGCTGAAGACGCCGCCCGCGAGCTCGTCGGCGAGCTCCGTGGTCGTCGCGTCGAACGAGCCGGCCGCGAAGCCGTTCGCGATCAGGGCCTCCATCGCCCGTCCGCCGCTGCCCGTCATGTGCAGCGTGACGACCTCGTAGCCGAGGCCCTCGAGCTGCTCGGTCGCCTGCGTGACGCACGGCGTCGTCACGCCGAACATGCTCGCCACGATCAGCGGCCTCGGATCGGCGAGCGCGAGCGGCGGCGCCAGCACCATGCCCGCGACGGCGGCCGCGGCGTTCGCGAGGATCGTGCCCGAGAGCGAGTTGATTCCCGCCACGTCGACGACCGAGGCGGCGAGGATCAGGTCGCTCTCGCCGATGATCGAGCGCGTGTCGCTCGCGGCGATCGTCGAGACGATCAGCTTCGGCACCCCCAGCGGGAGCGCACGCATCGCCTCGGCCGCGATCGAGGTGTTGCCCGAGCCGCCGGCGGCGAGCGCGCCGTCGCAGCGGCCCTCGGCGTGCAGGCGCGCGAGCACCACCGTCGCGCCCCTCGCCATCGTCAGCACGGCTGCACCGCGATCGCCGGCCTCGCGCAGCCTCGTGACGTCGGCGCCGGCGGCGCTCGCGACCTCCTCGCGCGTCACGTCGGGAGCGAACGCCGCATCGCCGACGATCCCGCAGTCGACGACCAGGACGTCGACGCCGGCCAGCTCCAGCCGCTCCTTGAGAAAGGCGTACTCGCGCCCCTTCGTGTCGAGCGTTCCGACGAGCACCACCGTCTTGCGGGCCAACGCGCCCTCCTCGGAGATTGGCTTGACCGGAACCCCCGGCCGGAGGTAGGAGCGTACCGAGGATCCGCGCGATGCGTACCCTTCCCGCATGCAAGCAACGGGAACGGTGCAGATCGACGACGAGCGCTTCCGCGTGACCGAATGGCGGTTCGCCCCGGGCGCCTCGACCGGCTGGCATCGCCACGAGCACGACTACGTCGTGGTGCCGCTGATGACGGGGACGCTGCGGATCGTCAGCGCCGACGGCGAGCATGAGGTGCAGCTCGTCGCGGGCGCGTCGTACTCCCGCCTCGCCGGCGTCGAGCACGACGTCGTCAACGCGAGCGGCGCGGAGTTCGCGTTCATCGAGGTCGAGCGGCGATGAGCGAGCGCTTCCTCGTCACCGGCGCGCTCGGGTGCATCGGCTCCTGGGCCTGCCGCCAGCTCATCCGCGAGGGCGCCGACGTGATCGCGCTCGATGCCGGCGGGTCCGACCACCGCCTGCGCCAGATCCTCGAGCCGGACGAGCTCGCGGGCCTCGCTCGCGTCGACTGCGACATCACCGACCTCACGAGGCTGTCTCCGATCGTCGCCGACGGGGTCACGCACGTCGTGCATCTCGCGGCCCTGCAGGTGCCGTTCTGCCGCGCGAATCCCTCGCTCGGCGCGAGCGTCAACGTCGTCGGCACGGTCAACGTGTTCGAGGCCGTCAAGGCGGCCGGCGGGATCGCCGGCCCGGTCGTGTTCGCGAGCTCGGTGGCGGCCTACGACGAGGTCGACGAGGGCGGCGCCGACCCGTCTGGCCACGCCCGCACGTTCTACGGCGTCTACAAGCTCGCGAACGAGGGCTCAGCGCGCGTGCACCACGCCGACGACGGCATCTCTTCCGTAGGCCTGCGCCCGTTCGTCGTCTACGGCGTGGGCCGTGATCAGGGCATCACCTCGAGCCCGACGTTCGCGATGCTCGCCGCCGCGGCGGGCCGGCCCTTCTCGATCTCCTACGGCGGCGGCAGCCACCTGCAGCTCGCCGAGGACACGGCCGCGTGCTTCATCGCGGCCGCGCGCTCGAGCTTCACCGGTGCCGGCGTCTACAACCTCGGCGGAAGCGAGGTCGAGATGACCGACGTCGTCTCGGCGATCCGTGCGGTCGAGCCGGCTGCGGCGATCGAGATCGCAGGCCCGCCGCTCCCGTTCCCGGCGCACGTGGACGCCGCGCCCTTCGCGCGCGATGTCGCCGACGTCGCCTGGACGTCGCTCGAGGACGGCGTGCGCGACACCGTGACGCGCTTCCGGGCCCTGATCGAGCGGGGCGCGCTCGACCTCGACGCGCTGCTTCCATGATCCGGCGGCTCGTGCTCGGCCAGGTCGCGTTCGCCGACCCCGCGATCGCCGCAGACGGCTCGTTCGCGCTCGTCGCGCGGCGCACGACGACGCCTCGCGGCTTCCGTGCGCACGTCGTGCGCCTTCCGTTCGACGGCTCGGCGCCGCTGCGTCTGACGAGCGGCGACGTCTCCGACTCGCTGCCCCAGAGCGCGGGTGCCCACGTCTACTTCCTGCGCGCGAGCCAGGTCTGGCGCGTCCCGCGGGGCGGCGGCCGGGCCGTTCGCGTGAGTCGCGCGCGCCATGGCGTCTCGTCGTTCCTGCTCTCGCCCGACGGCACGGTCCTCGCGCTGCTCGCGAGCGCCGACGAGCCGCGCTTCGCCGTCGGCCCCCTGCTCGCCGGCAAGCCTCCGCGTGCCCGGCGTCTGACGCGCGTCGACTGGCGGCTCGACGGATCGGGCGTGCTGGACCGCCACACGCACCTCGCCGTGCAGGAGGCGAGGCCCGGCGCGGGGCTCCGCTTCCTCACGAGCGGCGACTTCACGGTCGAGTCGGCCGCGTTCTCCCCCGACGGCGGCGAGCTCGCGTTCTGCGCGGACCCGAGTCCGACAGCCGATCTCGCTCCGCGGCCGGTCCTCTCCGTCGTGCGCGTGCGCGACGGTGCGGTGCGCGCCGTCAGCGAGCTCGCAGGCGGGTGCTCGAGGCCGGCCTGGTCGCCGGACGGCGCGCTGATCGCATTCCGCGGCACCGATGAGCGGGGCGAGCCGTTCGCCGCGCCGGTCTCGGTGTTCGTCGCCGACGCGGCCGGAGGCCTCGCGCGCAACCTGCTGCCGGGCCGTCATCTGTTCCCCGACGTGACCGACGGATCCGATCTCGTGTGCTGGCGCTCGGCGACCCACAACGCCCTCGCCTGGGATGGCGACGCGGTGCTCTGCCCGGTGACCGAGCGCGGTCACACGGCGATCTGGCGCCTCCCGCTCGACGGCGATCCCGAGGTCGTCGAGCGCGCGCACGTGCACGGCTATGCCGCCGGGGCCGGCGCGATCGTGACGCTGCGGCCCGTCGGCGCCGGCGCGCCCGAGGCCTACCGTGGCGCGCGGAGGCTGACCCGCGACGGCTCGCGCTGGCAGTCGCCGCTCGCGGGGATCGCCTGCGAGCAGGCCGAGGTCGCCGGTCCCGCCGGGCCGATCCGCGTCAACGTGATCTCACCGCGCGACGCGAGCGGACCGCAGCCGACGGTGCTCTCGATCATCGGCGGCCCGGGCGCGAGCTGGGGGACGGTGCCCTGGCTGCCGGATCTCGTGCTCGCGGCGCACGGCTATCGCGTGCTCTGCCCCGACCCCCGCGGCTCGGGCTCGTATGGGCGCGAGTGGCTGCAGGCGATCGCCGGCGCCTGGGGCGGGGCCGATGCCGAGGACCAGCTCGCGGTCTGCGACTGGGCGGTCGCGGAGGGCCTCGCGGATCCCGCGCGCCTGGGCGTGACGGGGCTCTCGTACGGCGGCTTCATGACCCAGTGGCTCGTCGGGCAGACCGATCGCTTCCAGGCGGCCGTCACCGCGAACGGCGTCGCGAACCAGATCTCGGCGGCGACGAGCTGCGACGTCGGCGTCGCCTGGACCTCGCGGCTCGGCTGGCGGCTGCCGCCAGAGGGAGCGGAGACGCTCTGGGCGCAGTCGCCGCTCGCCCACGCCGACCGCATCTCGACGCCGCTCCTGATGCTCCAGGGAGAGCAGGACCTGCGCTGTCCTGCGAGCGACAACGAGCAGCTCTTCGGCGCGCTTCGCGCCCGCGGCGCGACGGTCGAGTACATCCTCTACCCGGAGGAGTCGCACGTGATGCAGGCGCTCGCCCGCCCCGATCGCCGGATCGACATGCTCGAGCGGACCGTCGCCTGGTTCGACCGCTTCCTCTGATCCGGGCATCACGAATCATTCTGTGAGCTTCTCAGGCCGCGAGGGCGGTGCCGAGCACCTCGGCGGCCACGGCCACGACGAGCGGATCGAACTGGCTGCCGGCGCAGCGGGCGAGCTCTCGCAGCGCCGCGTCGTGGCTGATGCGCCCGGAGTGCACCCGGTCGCTCGTCATCGCGTGGTAGGCGTCGGCGACGCAGAGGATGCGCGCGCCGAGCGGGATCTCGTCGGCGGCGAGCCCTTCCGGGTAGCCCGCTCCGTCGAAGCGCTCATGGTGATGGCGTACCCAGCTCGCGACGTGGTCGACGCCGAGCGCCTCGAGCATGTTCGCGCCTGCGACGGGGTGCTGGCGGATCGCCACCCGCTCGCGCGCGGTCAGCGGCTCCGGCTTGTAGAGCAGCCCGTGGGGCAGGGTCACGGTGCCGACGTCGCGCAGGCGCGCGGCCAGCGAGAGCTGCACGATCTGCTCGTCCGCCATGCCGAGCTTGCTGCCGATCTGCTCGGCGAGCTCGTCGGCCGAGAGCAGCGAGGCGTCGTTCGGGAACGCGTCGAGCATGCCCGCGAGGCTCGTCGCGACGCGCAGCCGCGCCTCGACCTCGGCGCCGCCGGCCTCGCTGCGCTCGCCGCGCACCCAGATGCGTCCCTTGCCGTGCTCCTTGGCCTGGTAGAGGGCGGCGTCGACCTCGCGCAGGAACGCGTCGCGATCGCCGTGTGCGCCGAGCGAGGCGACGCCGACCGACACGCCGAGCGGCTCGCCGTGCGCGTAGCGCGTCGCCAAGAGCTCGGTGAGGGCACCGCGCGCGACGGTCCGCCCGGCCTGCTCCTCGAGGCCGGGCAAGAGCAGCGCGAACTCGTCGCCGCCCAGGCGGAAGGCCTTGCCGTGGCGGCTCAGGGTCGCCGCGACACGAGCAAGCACGTCGTCGCCGACGGGATGGCCGAAGCGGTCGTTGACGTCCTTGAAGTCGTCGACGTCGATCAGACAGAGGCAGAGCGGGCGGAGGCGGCTGCGCGACAGCTGCACCTCGCGCTCGAGCTCGTCGAAGAGCGCGCGGCGGTTGCCGAGGCCGGTCAGCGCATCGGTCATCGCGAGCTGCACGGCGGCGTAGGCCCGCGACGTCGAGACCTGGTAGGCGGCGACCGCGACAAGCGGGCCGGCGAGCGCCGGGGAGAGCCATGGCGAGCGCTGCCAGAGGATCACCAGGAGCAGCGTTCCCGAGGCGGTGATCGCGAACGGGAGGAACGTCACGCGGATGGTCGCGAGGAAGTCGGCGAGCACGCCGGCGCGGCGCGACCAGGCGGCGATCAGCGAGACGAGAAAGACGTTCGTCAGCCAGAACGCGGTCGAGGCCTGTGCGACCGCGCTGACCGTGCCGGTCGCCGAGGCCGGATCGTTGACGGCGAAGATCGCGAGCGAGGTCGCTCCGCTGAGCGCGTAGACGGCCGAGTTGTAGAGCAGGCGCTCGCGTGAGCGGAACGCGCCGAGCTCGACGATCGCCCGCGACAGTCCGCCGATCAGGCACGCCCACCAGGAGCCATAGAGCACCCCGCCGCCCACGATGAAGATCGCCGCCAGCGAGATGCCGCCGAGGGCGCCGCCGCGGAGCGGCACCGGATGGCGATCCGCGAAGATCGCTGCGACGAGCAGGGCGCCGGCCCCGACGAGCGTGCCCAGCCGAGGGCCCGACTCGATGATGTCGAGGCACGCGAGCACCAGCAGGACCGCGGCGGCGACCACGACGGGGATCAGCACCGGGCGAACGTCGACGGCCCGATCCTGGTCGTGCGCGCTGACAGGCTTCACGCCGCCGCCGAGAAGGCAGGGCACGCGCGAGCGCGCAGGGGGAGGCAGTGGATCATGGGCCTTTCTTCGGTGGAGCAGATCCACCCGTCCCCTACCCCATGATCCCCCTGAATGCGGTGTCTGTGACTCCCCCGAACGGGGGAAAGATCACTGATCCGTCGTAGCGCCCAGCCCGTCGGGGGCCTCGAGCAACGCCCGCGTTCGCTCCTGTCGGATGCGGAAGGAGCGCTCGAGCATCCGGCGCAGGAAGAGGCGTTCGGCGACGGCTCCGAGCGGTCCGAGCGGCGGGCGGTAGGTCACGCGATCGGTCATCCGCGTGCGCCCGTCGCCGAGGTCGTGGAAGAGGTGCTCGTGGCGCCACTCGGCGAACGGCCCCGCGAGCATCAGGTCGATCACGGCCACCGGCTCGACGATCCTCTCGATGCGCACGCGCCAGGTCTGTGCGATCGGCAACGGTCGCTGGCGCACGCGCAGCCGCACCTCGCCGCCCTCGACGAGCGGGAACGTGCCCTCGACGCTCACGACGTCGGTGTCGGGCGGCGAGATCAGCGCCGCGTTGCGCGTGTCGAGATGGAACGCGAAGACGCGCTCGATCGGCGCCGCGATCTCGGTGGAGAGCTCGAGGATCGGCATCGCACACAGGATAGGCGCGACCAGCGCGCCGCCGGGTTAGGGGTCGATGAAGCCGACGTTGAGAAGCTCTCACAGAATGCCTCGCGATGCCTGGCGGCGTCTTCTTTCGTGCCTCTGCTGGTAGCAGGCGAACCAAAGAAGCCACTCGCCAGCCATTCACGAATCACTCTGTGAGAGCTTCTTTAGACGAGCCGCGAGAGGGCGATCTGCGAGCGTGTGCGCTCGACGAGCCCGTCGGCCTGCAGCGCCATGATCAGGTCCTCGAGCTCGGCGGTTCCGCGCGTCCGCACGCGGGCGATCGCGTCGGCGTCGCCGGTCACCATCCAGGCCTCGACGATCTCGG
Organism: Actinomycetes bacterium; assembly: GCA_031361905.1. Lineage (GTDB taxonomy): Bacteria > Actinomycetota > Thermoleophilia > Gaiellales > JALYLC01 > JANLRV01. Next base: position 995 of record JANLRV010000268.1, on the reverse strand, counting down.
GGTGACGGGCGAGCGACTCGGCGACCTGCGAGCGCAGCGTGCCGGGCCGGTAGAAGAGCTCGACGAGCGCCTCGGTGCCGTCGCCGAGCGCGCTGTGGTCGACGGTCACCGTGAAGCCGCGGATCGCACCGCTCAGCCGCAGCCGGTCCACCCGGCGCTTGACGGCGGGGGCCGAGAGCAGCACGCGCTGGCCGATGTCGTCGTACGTGCGCCTGCCGTCTTCGGTCAAGAACGCAATGATTCGACGGTCGATCGTATCCATGCGATTGATTATTGCGCACATACACCTGAAAGTGGGCTTGATCGATTGTCAATCGCACGACTACCCTGTGAGTATGAGCGCGCACCGTCCCTCCATCCTCTTCGACGAGAGCCACGGCGAGGCCTGGACGATCGAGCCCGCTCGCGCCGTGGCGATGCGCCCGGAGCGCCCTGCCGATGCCTCGTACGCCCGCGCGGCGGCGCTGCTCGAGGCCGAGGGGTACGCGCCGCGCTCGCACTGCGCCGGCGCGCTCGGCGACGAGCTGCTCGCCGAGGTCGGCGTGCTCGTGATCGCGCATCCCTCGGACGCCCGCTTCGAGCACACCGTGGGCGGGTCGCCCGTCTTCGCGCCCGAGGAGATCACGGCCGTGGAACGGTTCGTCGCGAGCGGGGGCGGCCTGCTCGTGCTCGGCGAGACGGAGCACGACAAGTACGGCACGAATCTCAACGAGCTGCTCGCACCGTTCGGCATCGCGATCGTCAACGAGACCGTCTACGACTACGAGTCCCACACGCAGGTCGCCTCGTGGGTGCGCGCTGCCCCGGCGGCAGCGGGTCCGGCCGGCCTGCTCTCGCGGGTCGACGAGACGTGCTTCTACCGGGCGGGAACGCTCGAGCTCTCGAAGGGAGCGCGGGCGGTGCTCGCGACCTCTCCTGCAGCCGCGCCGCCGGCGAGCCCGCTCACCGCGATCGCCGAGCACGGCCTCGGCCGCGTCGTTGTGCTTGCGGACTCG
>JANLRV010000237.1:0-6768 GCA_031361905.1 Actinomycetes bacterium | reverse complement strand
GGCGCCCGCCGCGCCGCGCGCGCCGCCGGGGGCGGCCCGCTGCCCGCGGGCCCGTCTTTTTCGGCCGCCTTCTACTTGTCCGCTACCAAGAGCCGCACCGGGGCGCGCGTTGCCGCGCGCCACTTCCGCCTCCCCGCCCGCTACGACGAGTTCGAGCCGAAGGTGCGCGAGATCGAGCGCGCGATGGTGGCCCGACGCGAGCCGACGCGGCCGTGCAACAACGATCTGCTCGCCGAGAACTTCATCTGGACGGGCGATCGCTTCAGGCTGATCGACTACGAGTACTCGGGTCAGAACGACCCGATGTTCGAGCTCGGCAACATCTGGAGCGAGTCGAACCTGTCGCTGCACCAGCTCGACCAGCTCGTCACGCACTACTACGGGCGACGCCGCCAGAGCCGGATCGCGCGCGCACGCCTGTGGGGGTTGATGTCGAAGTACGGCTGGACGCTCTGGGCGTCGATCCAGGACGGCGTCTCACCGATCGACTTCGACTTCTGGGGCTGGGGCATGGAGAAGTACGAGCGCGCGATCGCCGAGTTCGACGGACCGGATCTGCCCCGGCTGCTCGAGCAGCTTCAGCTCTCGGATTGAGACGTTCTCACAGACTGAGTCGTGAGTGGCTGGACTCCGTCGGCTGCTCGATAGCAGCCGACTCCACACGCGTGTCACGCGCCAGCGCTTGACACGCTGCTCGCAAGCCTGGGACGTGATCGCCTCGCAGCGGCTCCTGTCACAAACGGAACCGCAAGAGGTGATCACACTCCAGGCGCCGGGCAGGTGCAAGCGCGACGCGCTTGCACCGATCAGAGGCCTGCTGCTACTCAGCAGCAGGCCGATGGCCGCCAGACGCCACGAGGCATTCTGTGAGAGCGTCTACGGATCCGTGTCGAGCAACTGCTCGGCACGGGCGAGGTCGGGGCGGGTCGTGATCTTGAACGCGAGCTCATCGCCCTCGACGCAGACGACCCGTCCTCCGCAGTGCTCGACGAGCGACGAGCAGTCCGTCGAAGCGATCTCCCCGCGCCGCTCGATCGCTGCACGCAGGACGGCGAGCGGGAAGCCCTGAGGCGTCTGCACGGCGCGCAGGGCCGCACGGTCGAGCGTCGCCGAGACCGTCGAGTCAGGCCCCACCTGCTTGACCGTGTCGACGACCGCGAGCGCCGGCACCGCGCCGTCGGCCCCATCGGCGAGCGCCGCGATCACACGGTCGACGACGGCTGCCGGCGTGAGCGCCCGCGCGGCGTCGTGCACGAGCACGTGCGTGGCCGTGTCCGGAATGCAGTCGAGGCCGCAAGAAACCGAGTCGGCGCGCGTCGCGCCACCCGCGACCGCGGCCGAGATCTTGCTCGAGCAAAGGTCGTCGGCGAGCAGGCTCGCGCGGTCCTCCCAGCCCTCGGGGACGACCATCACGATGCCGTCGATCAGCTCGTGGTCGTCCAGCATCGCAAGCGCGGCGGCGAGGATCGTGCGGTTGCCGAGGCGCACGAACGCCTTCGGCCGGTCCACGTCCAGGCGCTCTCCCGCTCCCGCGGCGACGACGATCGCCCAGGCGCGCATCGCGTCAGCTCGCAAGCCGCGTGAAGATCATCTTGCCGCTCGGCGATTGCAGCACGCTCGTGACCTCCGTCTCGACGGTCTCGCCGATGTGCTCGCGCGCTCCCTCGATCACGATCATCGTGCCGTCGTCGAGGTAGCCCACGCCCTGCTCGGACTCCTTGCCCTCGCGGATCACCTTGACGCTGAGCGACTCGCCCGGCACGACGGCGGGCTTGAGCGCGTTCGCGAGCTCGTTGACGTTGAGCACGGTGACGCCCTGGATGCGCGCGATCTTGTTCAGGTTGTAGTCGGTGGTGAGGATCGGGATGCCCTGCTCGTGGCCGATCTTGACGAGCTTGGCATCGACGTCGACGAGGCCCTCGACCTCGATATCGGGCGTCGAGATCGGGTGCGTCCCGCGCCGCAGCCCCTGCACGACGTCGAGCCCGCGCCGCCCGCGGGCACGCCGCTGCGGGTCAGCCGAGTCGGCGACCTGCTGCAGCTCCGTCAGCACGAAGACGGGAATCACGAGCTCGCGATCGAGGAAGCCGGTCGAGACGATGTCGGCGATCCGCCCGTCGATGATCACCGAGGTGTCGACGAGCATCGAGCCCCCGGTCGTCGCGGGAGCGGGCACCGCGCTGGACGACCGTCGAACCGAGCGCCGCTCGGTGTCGCCGAGCCCGATCACGCGCAAGATCTGGCGGTGGTTGCGCGCGCCGATCACCGCGAACAGGTAGCCCAAGACGAGCGCGAGAGGCAAGAGCAGGTAGCGGCCCACGTAGGGCAACGAGCCGACGGCGAACGTCGCGAATGCCGCTGCGCCGAGACCGAGAACGAGGCCGATGCCGCCGACGAGCAGCTCGCCGGCAGGCCGCTTCTGAGCCCGCTCCTCGATCCGCGCCATCGCAGCGACGACGGAGCCGCTGAGCACTGCGCCGATGATCCAGCCCAGCAGGGCCCCGCCACCGATCCCGACGGACCAGCGGACCCAGGAAGAAGAAGACAGAAAATCGAGCGAGAGGGTCTGCGGTCGGGCGGCGATCTGAGATCCGGCGAGGCTTCCCAGCAAGGCGAAGACCAGTCTGATGATCAACTTCACTGGTCGAAACTCCTTATCCCGAGAGGCGGATGGGCCGGGATGTCCGACCTCCGCTCTCGGCCGTAGCCTAGATGATCACGTGAGTGCGTGGCTAGCGGCCGGTGGTCTGAGTCGGAAACTCGGATGCACGCGCGTGTCGGCTGTGCGCCCGAGCTCTCGACTCAAGGCAGCTAGCTCGCGAGCGAGCCGAGCTCGTCGTCGAGCACGCGCTCGATCCAGGCGAGCGCTTCTAGCTCGTCGGTGTCGCGGGCGTACTGCACCTCGGACGCGAGCAGGCGCTTCGCGCGGATCAGCAGCTGGCGCTCTCCGCCGGAGAGACCCTTCTGCCGCTGACGCTGCGCGAGGTTGCGGATCACGCTCGCGATCTCGCACGGATCGCTCGACTTGAGCAGATCCTGGTTGTGGCGGAAGCGACGGTTCCAGTTGCCATCGAGCTCCTCGACCTCACCCGACAGCACCTCGACGATCTCGAGCAGCGCCTCGCGGGTGACGACGTGACGCACGCCGGCTGCCTCGATGCCATCGCTCGGCACCATCAGCGTGAGGTCCGAGTGGATGATCCGGATCGTCAGGTACTCGCGCTCTTCTCCGAGCACCTCGCGCCGCTCCTTCGCGACGACACGTCCGGCTCCTTGCCGTGGATACACCACGGTCTCACCAACGTTGAACATCCCCAACCCTTCCTGTTCATCCGCGGCGTCCCCGGCCGCCCTCTCAACGTAGTGGGAAATCACGAAAAGTGGGGATCGAGCACCGAACTGTGATGAGGTTCAGCGGGTCGCCAGGCAGCCGAATAGCATCCGAGGATGCAGCCGCTCCTCGTGATCGACGGTGACTCGCTCGCCCATCGGGCCTACCACGCGATGCCGCCGGTCGAGGGACGCGACGGGCGCCCCATCGGGCTCCTGCTCGGCTTCGCCACGACGCTCGTCAATCTCTGGCGCTCTCGCCGTCCGCGCGCGGTGATCGTCTGCCTCGACTCGCGCCTGCCGTCCTACCGGCACGAGCTGCTGCCCGGCTACCAGGGAAAGCGGGACCCCTTTCCCGACGACCTGACGGAGCAGCTCGATCGGCTCGACGCGCTGAGCGCAGCGTTCGGCTTCACGAGCGCGAAGGTTCCGCCGTTCGAGGCCGACGACCTGCTCGCAACGGCAGTCGAGCTCGAGGAGGCGGCGGGCGGCGGTGCCGAGGTGGTGACATCGGACCGCGATGCGTTCCAGCTCGTCAGCGATCGCACGATCGTGCTGCGGCCTGGCCCGGTGATCGAGACGGTCGACCGCGCCGGAGTGCTCGAGCGCTACGGCGTCGACCCCGCGCAGGTGCCCGATCTGATCGCGCTCCGCGGCGATCCATCGGACAACATCCCCGGCGCGCGCGGCATCGGGCAGAAGACGGCAGCCGATCTGCTGCGGCGCTACGGGACGCTCGAGGGAGTGCGCCGGCACGAGGCCGAGCTGACGCCCCGGCAGCGCGCGAGCATCGCGGAGGCCGATCTCGACGCCTACCTCGCGATCGCGACGATGCGTTGCGACCTGCCGCTCGAGCGGCCCGCGGATGCGAGCCTGGACCCGGCGCGCGCGGCGGCGTGGTGCGCAGAGCAGGGCATGACGAGGCTGGCAGCGCGACTGGCGGGAGCCGGCGATGCGTGAGCAGCTGGCGCACCTGCTCGGGAGATACGCGCCCGCGAACGCCGACGAGCGCGCGGCGCTTCACATGATGCAGGAGCTTGTCGAGTCGCTCGAGCACCCGTTCTCGCGCAGCCAGCCGGAGGCGCACTTCACCGGGAGCGCGCTCGTCGTCGATCCGACGGTCGAACGAACGTGCCTCGTGCACCATCGGGCGTTCGACCGCTGGCTCCAGCCGGGAGGCCACGTCGATCAGAGCGACGGCGACCGGATCGAGCAGACCGCGCTGCGCGAGGCCGAGGAGGAGACCGGCTGCGAGGTCGAGCTCCACCCCGACGCCGACCGTCCGTTCGACCTCGACGTCCACGAGATCGACGAGCGCGGCTCGGTGCCCGCGCATCTCCATCTCGACATCCGCTTTCTCGTCGTCGCGGACGACCCCGACTCGGCGAGCCACCGGAGCGACGAGTCGCACGCGCTCGAGTGGCTCACGCTGGACGAGGCCGAGGAGCGGTGCGAGGAGGAGTCGATCGCCCGCATGATCGAGAAGGCGCGCCGCTACACGGAGGCGTGATCGCGCGGGCGCGACTCGGCGCCGGCGCCGGCGTGGGCGAGCGCGGCCGAGATCGTCGCGGCGCGTTGCGCGGGGAGCGCCCCATCGGCCGTTCCCTCGGGCACGATCGCGCCGCGTAGCCCGAGCCTCGCCGCCTCCGACATGCGGCGCTCCGACTGGGGCACGGTGCGCAGGCGACCCGTGAGAGCGATCTCACCGAACGCGCAGACCGGCCCGAGCGGCACTCCGCGCGCCGCCGAGGCGATCGCCAGGGCCACTGCGAGGTCGGCGGCCGGCTCGTCGACGCGCACGCCGCCCGAGACGTTGACGAAGACATCGTGCTTGCCGAGCTCGAGGCCCGCGTGCCGGCCGAGCACGGCGAGGATCAGCGAGAGGCGGTTGCGATCGAACCCGCTCGCAAGGCGGCGGGGCATCACGAGATCGCTCTCGGAGACGAGCGCCTGCACGTCCAGCACGAGCGGACGGGTGCCCTCGAGCGCGACGAGCGCGCACGCCCCGGGGCGCTCGAGATCCGAGCCGTCATGCAGGCGGCTCGCGTCGTCGACGGAGACGAGGCCGCGCGAGGTCATCTCGAAGAGCCCGACCTCGTCGGTCGCGCCGAAGCGGTTCTTCTGGGCGCGCAGGACGCGCAGCGCGTGCAGGGGCTCGCCCTCGAACATCAGCGTGACGTCGACGAGATGCTCGAGCACGCGTGGCCCGGCGACGGCGCCCTCCTTCGTCACGTGGCCGACGAGCACGATCGCGATCTCGTGCTCCTTCGCGAGACGCAACAGCCGCGCCGCCGACTCGCGGACCTGCGCAACCGACCCCGGCGCCGAGCCGAGCTCCTGCGCCCACAGCGTCTGGATCGAGTCGATCACGCAGACGGCCGGGTGATGTGCCTCGATCGTGGCACAGACTATCTCCAGCTCGGTCTCGGCAAGCACTCCGACGCCACGCGTCGCGCCGAGCCGCTCTGCTCGCAGGCGCACCTGCGCCGGCGACTCCTCGCCGGTCACGAGCAGCACCTCGCGCGTGGCGCCGAGGTGCGCGAGCATCGCGGCAGTGAGGCTCGACTTGCCGACTCCCGGCTCTCCCCCGAGCAGCACGAGCGAGCCGGGGACGAGTCCGCCGCCTAGCACCCGGTCGAGCTCGTCGATGCCCGTGCCGATGCGATTCGCCGACTCGAGCGCGACATCGGAGAGCGCCACGACTCGGCCCGCCGCAGCGACGCGCGTCACGCCCGAGCGCACGTCGACGGGGTCGCTGCGCTCCTCGACGAGCGATGACCACGCGCTGCAGCCCGGACAGCGTCCGAGCCAGCGGGGCGTCTGATGCCCGCACTCCGAGCAGACGTAGATGCTCCTGACCTTCGCCATGCAGACAGCCTAGAGGCTGGGCTACGCAGCAATCAGTGCCCCCGACACGCGTCATACTGCCGGAGTCGACGGAGGAGACGCGAGATGGCAACGATGGCTCAAGCGGAGATCCGCGGGTTCCTCGAAGAAGGCACGAGGACCGGCAAGCTCGCGGTCACGCGCAAGGACGGAAGCCCGCTCGTGGTGCCGATCTGGTTCTGCCTCGACGACGACGGATCGGTCGTCTTCACGACGGGCGCCGACACGGTCAAGGGCCGGTCGCTGCTGCGTGACGGAAGGGTCTCGCTGTGCGTCGACGAGGAGCGCGCGCCCTATGCCTTCGTCCGCGTGGACGGGACCGTCGAGATCAGCGAGCACCCGGGCGACCTGCTCGCCTGGGCAACGAGGATCGGCGGCCGCTACATGGGCGCAGCGCTCGCCGAGCAGTACGGCCGGCGCAACGGCGTGCCCGGCGAGCTGCTCGTGCGCATCGTCGCGACGAGCGTGCGAGCCGAGTCGAACATCGCGGGCTGACGAGCCGCGCGGTGGCCGGATAGTGCCTGACACTTTCTGGCCACCGCGGTGGCCAGA
>JANLRV010000235.1:0-9141 GCA_031361905.1 Actinomycetes bacterium | reverse complement strand
GGCGCCCGCCGGGACCCCGGAATTCGAGGGTCCCCGAGGCATCGCCGTCGATCGACCATCCGCCCTCGTGGACGACTCGGTGGTGGTGGTCGCAGAGCAGCACCAGGTTCGGCAGATCAGTCGCTCCGCCGGCCGCCCAGTGCTCGATGTGGTGTGCGTGAAGAAAGCGCGTGTGCGAGCACCCGGGGAACCGGCAGTGTCCGCCGTCGCGCTGGGCGAGCGCGGGTCTCAGCCAGTGTGGGACCGTCCGCCGCGCTCGGCCGATCAGGATCGGCTTGCCATGGTCGTCCTCGATCAACGTCCGCCGCTGCGCATCGCAAGCAAGCCGCCGGGCGGTCTCGGCCGCGATCGGCCCGACGCCCTCGAGCGTCGCCCCACCACCGTCAGCGGCGAGCGCCGCAGCGTCGACGTGGACCACGAGCTGCGGCCTCTGGGCATGTGCCTCGCCGCCGGCGCCCGCGCGCGCGAGCGCGACGAGCGCGTCGGCCAGCCGCTGGGGGTAGCTCGCGGTCGTCCCGTCAGCTGGATCGCGCAGCCCGGCGTCGTCGAGCGCGAGTCCGCGAACGGCCTTCAGCACCGCGACACCGTCCTCCAATGGAAGCAGGCCGCTGATCCGCATCGAGGCCTCGCGCCGCGAGCGCGAGAGCCGCAGGTATCGCTTCGCACGCACGCGCTCGGCCTCCTCGACCGTCGGCGGCGCGATCGAGATGGCCAGCGCATCGATCTGCGCGGGAGTCAGCCCGAGGGCGAGCGCGAGCAGCTCGCCCTCGCGCTCTGGCGTGACGAAGGCGAGCAGCGCCGAGAGCTGGTCAAGCGAGAGCTCGCCGCGAGCGAACGCGGCGGCGACGAGCGGCAGCTCCGGCAACCGCTCGGCGGCCTCGGCCCAGGCGAGCGCGGTCGGGTAGCGCAGCGCGAAACGCATCGAGAGCCAGTCCGCCAGGCTTCGCGCCCCGTCCATCGCGGGCACGCCGCGCCAGGCAAGCTCGCACGCGAGCACGAACAGTCGCGCCTGAGCATTGCAAGCCTCCGCGTGCAGCCCGACGAGCTCGCCTTCGAGCACATCGATCGGGATCTCGGACTCAGCGAACATACGTTCGATGCTATCCGAGGAACCGACGTGTTTCCAGGAGAAAACTGTGCCGAAAGTGTGCCGATTCTCCAGCTCGGCCGCCGACGCAGGGCGAAACGCGCCACACTTCCCGCTCGATGGCCGACGCGCAGACCATCTACCCGCGCGATCTCAGCGAGATGATCGCCTGGGTCGAGGCCCAGACGCCCCCGGGCGGGCGCGTGCTCGAGATCGGCTGCGGCGATGGCGCGCTCGTCCGCGGCCTCGCGGATCGCATCGCGATCGTCGGCGTCGATCCGAGCGCGAGCCCGGCGCGCGGCATCCGTCAGACGTCGTTCGAGGAGCTCGAGGACGACCCGTTCGACGTGATTTTCGCGAGCGTCGCGCTGCACCACCTGCACGATCCCGAGCGGGCGTCGGAGGCCCTGCGGCGGCTCTCGAAGCCCGGCACGATCATGCTCGTGCGGGAGTTCGATCGCGAGCTCGTCGCGGACGAGCCGACGCTGCGCTGGTGGCACCTCCAGCGTCTCGCGCGCGAGGTCGTCGATCCCGAGCCCGAGAAGACGCCGATCTCTGCGAGCTTTGGGGAGTTCCGCGAGCGCTGGTGGGCGGAGATGGAGCGGCACGTCCATCCGTGGTCCGCCGTCGAGCGGATGCTCGCCGCCGCGGGCTTCGAGCAGGCCCGCCGAGCCTCGGTGCCCTACCTCTTCCGCTGGGGACTCGGAGAGCACCTGCGCCCCGCCGAGGAGCACCTGATCCGCGAGCGGCGGATCAACCAGGTCGGGATCCGCTGGACGGGGGTGCGGCCGTGACCGCGGGTTCCCCTATGCCGGGACCAGCGGCAATAGCCGCTTGGGCTGGGGGTAGAGCACCGAGAGCGACGACTCGGGGAGCGGGCAGCAGCCGTCGTGCACGTGCTGCTCGAACTCCGCGCGGAAGCGCTGGACGATCGAGCGCACGGGCCAGGCGCAGGCCTCGCCGAGCGGGCAGAGGCACTTGCCGAAGTCCATGTTGTCGCAGATCGAGAGCACGAGGTCGATCTCCTCGAGCCCGGCGACGCCGTCCTCGATCCGGCGCAGGGTGTCGCGGATCCAGCGTGTGCCCTCGCGGCACGGCGTGCACTTGCCGCAGCTCTCGTACACGTAGAACTCGGCCGTGCGGAGCGCGAACTGGACCATGCAGGTGGTGTCGTCGATCACGATCACCGCGCCGGATCCCGCCATCGAGCCGGCCTCCGCGAGCGCCTCGGGCGCGACGCCGACGGCGAGTCCCTCGGGTCCGAGGATCATCGACGAGCTGCCGCCGGGCACGATCGCCTTGAGCGAGCGGCCCGCGGGCACCCCGCCGCCGAGCCCGTCGATCAGGTCGCCGAGCGTGGCCGTCATCGCGACCTCGTAGTTGCCGGGGCGCTGCACGTGCCCGGACAGCGACATCAGGTGCGTGCCGCCCGACTTCTCGGTGCCGAGCGCCTGGTAGGCGTCAGCGCCGATCCGCAGGATCGCCGGGATCGTCGCGATCGTCTCGACGTTGTTGAGCAGCGTCGGCTTGAGGAACGCGCCCGAGACGGCCGGGAACGGCGGCTTCGCCGTCGGCTGGCCGCGATAGCCGTTGAGCGACGAGAGCAGCGCCGTCTCCTCGCCGCAGATGTAGGCGCCCGCGCCGCGGTGGACGACGATCTCGGCGACGTAGTCCGAGTCGAGCAGGGGCGAGCCGACCAGGCCGGCCTTCGTCGCCTGGGCGATCGCGTCCTCGAGCACCTCGGCCTCGGCCAGGTACTCGCCGCGGATGTAGATGTAGGTCCGCTCGAGCCGCAGCACGTAGCTCGCGATCAGGATGCCCTCGAGCAGCGCATGCGGCGTGCGCAGCATCAGCTCGCGGTCCTTGAACGTGCCGGGCTCCGACTCGTCCGCGTTGATCACGAGGTAGCGCTCGTCGCCCTTGGCGAGGAAGCTCGCCTTGCGGCCGGTCGGGAAGCCCGCGCCGCCGCGCCCGCGCAGCCCCGAGCCGTTGAGGGCCTCGATCAGCTGCTCGGGCGTCATCGCCTGCGCGACGACCGCGCGCAGCTGAAGGTAGCCGCCGTGCTTCTCGTAGGCCTTCAGCTTGCGCAGGTCGCCCTCGAAGTCGAAGAGCACGTTGCCGGCGCTGACCGGAGTCCAGGAAGCCATCAGTGCGTCCTCTTCATGGTGCGGACCTGCTGGACGAGGCCGGCAGCCTGGCTCGGCTGGAACTGCTCGTGGTAGCGCTCGTCGACCGCCACGACGGGTCCCCAGCCGCAACCCCCCAGGCACTCGACCTTGCGCAGCGTGATCGCACCGTCGGGCGTCGTCTCGCCGAGCTTGATGCCGAGCTCTGCCTCGAACACCTCGACGAGCTCGCCGGCGCCGCAGAGCGCGCACGAGAGGTTCGTGCAGATCTCGATCACGTGCGTGCCGACGGGCTGGAGGAAGAACATGTCGTAGAACGAGGCGACGGACTGGCAGTACGCGGGCGAGAAGCCGAGCGCGTCGCCGCAGACCTCGAGCGCCTCGGGCGAGAGCCATCCGTAGGCCTCCTGCGCGAGGCGGAGCGCCGGCAGGATCGCTCCGCGCGCCGTGGGGTAGCGCGCCACCACGGCCACGATCTCGTCGTACAGGCGGTCCTGCTCCACGGGCGCGCTCATCGGTCGCAGTCCCCCATGTTCGGATCGAGCGAGGCGAGGATCGCGATCAGGTCTGCGATCAGGACGTCCTTGCAGAGCGCCGCCACGGACTGCAGCATGATCAGGCTGGCCGAGCGGAAGTGGACGCGCCAGGGACGCGCCGACCCGTCCGCGACGAGGTTGCAGCCGAGCTCCCCTCGCGGTCCCTCGACGCACACGTAGGCCTCGCCGGCAGGCACGCGGAAGCCCTCGGTGACGAGCTTGAAGTGATGGATCAGCGACTCCATCGACGTGTGCAGCTCGTGGCGCGGCGGCAGCACGACCTTGCGGTCGTCCGCCTGCCAGGCGCCGGCCGGCAGGCCGTCGAGGATCTGCTCGATGATGTCGACCGACTGGCGCATCTCATCGATGCGGATCAGGTAGCGGTCGTAGACGTCGCCGTTCTGCCGGTAGACCGGGTTGATCTTGAGCTCGCGGTAGGCGCCGTACGGCTCGTGCACGCGCAGGTCCCACTCGATCCCCGAGGCGCGGGCGTTCGGCCCGGTCAGCCCGTACTGCCGCGCGAACTCGGGCGTGATCACGCCGATGCCCTTCGTGCGGTCTCGGAAGATCGGCTGCGCGCCGATCAGATCCTGGTACTCGTCGAGCCGGCCGCGCATCATCCGGCAGAACTGGCGGCACTCCCGCTCGAAGGCCGCGGGCAGGTCCTCGGCGACGCCGCCGACCTGCGCGTAGCGGCTGTGCATGCGCACGCCGGTCGCGAGCTCGAACAGGTCGAGCACGTGATCGCGCTCGCGGAAGCAGTAGAAGAGCAGCGCGATCCCGCCGAGGTCGATCGAGCCGGTGCCGAGGAAGATCAGGTGGTTGTGCAGCCGCTGCAGCTCGGTGAAGAGCGCGCGGATCCACTCGCCGCGGCGCGGCACCTCGAGGCCGAGCAGCTTCTCGACGGACATCACGTAGACGAGCTCGTTGCAGAAGAACGCGTTGTAGTCGGCCCGGGGCGCGTAGGTGATCGCCTTCCAATACGACTTCTGCTCCATGTTCTTCTCGATCCCGGTGTGCACATAGCCGAGCTCGTTGTGCAGGCCGACGACGGTCTCGCCGTTGAGCGTCGCGACGAGGCGCAGCACCCCGTGCGTCGAGGGATGGTTCGGCCCCAGGTTGAGGACCATCGTGTCCGGGTCGTCGGCCGGGGGCTGGAGCACCGACGGGATCGGCGACAGCAGCCCGGCGACGGGGTAGCGCGGCCTCGGCGCGGCGGTCGCCATCTCAGACCTCCTCGGAGAACTGCACGGGCTCGCCGCCGATCGGGTAGTCCTTGCGATGCGGATGCCCGTCCCAGCCCTCGGGCAGGAAGATCCGCTGCAGGTTCGGATGGCCGTCGAAGGAGATGCCCATCAGGTCGAAGGCCTCGCGCTCCTGGTAGTCGGCGGCCGGGAAGACCGCGACGATCGTGGCTGCCGGCTCGCCGTCTGAGAGCCACGTGCGCAGGCGCAGGCGCCGCGGCGGATAAGCGGCGCGGTTGAGCAGCTGGTAGCTGAGCGAGAAGCGCTTCGGGCCGAGCGGCTGCGGCACGACGGCGAGGCCGGTCGAGCCGCGCAGGTTGAGATCCCGCGTGCCGCCGGAGCCCGTCGGGCTCGACCAGTAGCCGCCGACGCCGTCGCCGCCGAAGCCGAGGTGGTCGGTCGCGGCGAGGTCGACGAGGAAGTCGTAGCCGGCGCGCAGCGCGAGCTCACAGGCCTCGGCGATGCGCTCGGCGGGCAGGTCGACCGTGATCTCGCCGACGTGCTCACGAACGTCGCCACCGACCTCGAGGGCGAGGGCGTCGGCGTCGGCTCGGCGCGGGCTCGGGGCCTCCGGCGCGACGGGTGTCTCGATCGTCGCGTCGCTCATGACTGCGAGCGCGTCGCCTCGTAGGCGGGCGGGATGCCGGCCTTGATCTTCTTCTGGAGCGTGATCACTCCCTCGATCACGGCCTCGGGCCTCGGCGGGCACCCGGGCACGTAGATGTCGACGGGGATGATCTTGTCGACTCCCTGCAGGATCGCGTAGTTCGCGAACATCCCGCCGCTCGACGAGCAGGCGCCCATCGCCATCACCCATTTCGGTTCGAGCATCTGCTCGTAGAGCTCGCGGATCGGGGCGGCCATGCGGTGCGAGACGCGGCCGGAGACGATCATCAGGTCGCTCTGGCGCGGCGTCGCGCGGATGATCTCCGAGCCGAACCGCCCGACGTCGTAGCGCGGGGTGAGCATCGCGATCATCTCCATCGCGCAGCAGGCGAGACCGAAGCCGAACGGCCAGATCGAGTTCGAGGAGGCCCAGTTGAGGACCTTCTCCATCGTCGTCGTCATCACGAGGCTCTCGATGTCCGTCGCGTGCAGCGCGGCGTTCGGGCGACCGGCGGGTACTACTTCCACTCGAGGGCTCCCTTGCGCCAGATGTAGAGATACCCGATCCCGAGCAGCGCGACGAACAGCAGCATCTCGACGAAGCCGAAGAGCGCGAGTTGCCGCATCTGCACGGCGAGCGGATACAGGAAGACCGTCTCGATGTCGAAGATGATGAACAGCATCGCCGTGAGGTAGTACGAGATCGAGAAGCGCGACGGCTCGTAGTGGCCCGTCGACACGCCCGACTCGAAGACCCGCCTCTTGCCGGGTGCGACGCGCTTTCCCGAGCGGCCGATCAGCCCCGCCGCGAAGACCGAGCCAGCGAGCAGCGTGCCGGCGATCAACGCGGCAATCAGCATGAAGATGAGGATCGCTGCCCAGTCGCCCAGCACACGGTGACGGTAGCACACGAGCGCGCTTGAAAAGCGCGCTCGAAAGCGGCCTCGATACCGCTTGCGCAAACGGTTTCGCCGACCTCGCAGCCCCCTGCACAAAGTCGCCGTGCGAACGGTCCGCCCGCGCGCTATCCTGGGGTCGATGGTGAAGATGACCGAACGGGCCGCACAGCAGGTGCGCGCGCTGATGGACGAGGATCCCGAGGCGCTCGCGCTGCGCATCGCCGTGCAGGGCGGTGGCTGCTCCGGCTTCCAGTACGCGCTCGGCTTCGACGGCGAGCCGCAGGCGGGCGACGAGGTCGCCGAGCTGCACGGCGTCAAGGTGATCGTCGACCGCTTCAGCCTGCCCTATCTCGACGGTGCCGAGGTCGATTTCGTCGACGGCCTGCAGGGCCAGGGCTTCGCGGTCAACAACCCGAACGCGCAGGCCAGCTGCGGGTGCGGGCAGAGCTTCTCGGCCGACGGCGCCGAGGCTGCGCCGGCCGGCGCCGGCTGCAACTCCTGCGGTTGACGCAGGCTTCGCCCCAGCTCGCGGGCCTGCGGCGCTTAAACGCGGTGATGGGTGGCCTTCACCTCCTCTCGGCGATCGCCATGCTGGCGCTCTCGAACGATTTCTCGCTGCCGGTCTCGACGACGTTCCTGCAGGATCAGCCCGGCGGCCCGCTCGATTCCGCGCGGCTCGAGCAGCTGTTCTCGCTGCGCATCGGGCCGGCGCTTGCAGCGTTCCTGCTGCTCTCGGCCTTCTTCCACCTGCTCGTCGCGTCACCATGGGGGTATCCGAGGTACCTGCGCGAGCTGCAAGCCCGCCGGAACCGTTTCCGCTGGGTCGAGTACTCGCTCTCGGCCTCGCTGATGATCGTCGTGATCGCGATGATCACGGGCATCACCGACGCCGCGGCGCTGCTCGCGATCGCGGGCGTGAACGCCTCGATGATCCTCTTCGGCTGGCTCATGGAGACGCACAGCAGGCCCGGGCCCGAGGCCGACTGGACTCCCTTCTGGTTCGGGTGCATCGCGGGAGCGGTACCGTGGATCGCGATCGCGCTCTACCTGGTCGGTCCCGGATCTGCGGTGCCGACCTTCGTCTACGCGATCTTCGTCACGATCTTCGTGTTCTTCAACTGCTTCGCGCTCAACCAGTGGCTGCAGTACCGCGGATCCGGCCGCTGGAGCGACTACCTGTTCGGCGAGCGCGTCTACATCGTCCTCAGCCTGACGGCGAAATCCGCGCTCGCCTGGCAGGTCTTCGCGAACACGCTGGTGTGAGCCCCGCGGTTCCCGGGCGCGGGGCCCGGGGGCCATCTTCTATAGGCTCGCGCCGTGAAGGTGCTCGTGATCGGGGCTGGACTCGTCGGCACTGCGGTGCTCGAATCGCTGCACGGATCTCACGACGTGACCGTCGTCGATCAGTCGGAGGCGCGCCTCGCGGCGCTCTCCTACCGCTACGACATCCTCACGATCCAGGGGAACGGGGCGTCCCGCTCGACGCTGATCGCGGCGGGCGTGCAGTCCGCCGACCTGATCGTCGCGTCCACCGACAGCTCCGAGGCGAACATCGTCGCCGCGCTGATCGCCCGCCGCCTCTCGCCCGGCAAGGTCGTCGCCCGCACGGACGGCGCGGAGTACCTCGAGGCCTGGCGCAACGGCGAGATCGACGTCGACTTCATGGTCTCGAGCCAGGTCGAGACGGCGCAGGCGGTAGCACGCGCGATCGGACTCCCGAGCGCGGTGCAGACTGACGTGTTCGCCGACGGGCGCGTCGAGTTCTGCGAGTTCGAGGTGCACCCGGACCTCTCGCCGCAGCTGATCGGCAAGACGATCGGCGAGGCGGACGTGCCCGACGAGTGCGTCGTCGCCTCGATCATCCGCCGCGACCGCGTGATGATCCCGGGAGGCGCCGACAAGATCGAGGCGTTCGACCGGCTCGTCTTGATCTCGTCGCCGCAGGCCTCGCGCGAGTGGGCCCGCCGGCTCTCGGGACGCGCGCTCGAGCGGGCGAGCGAGGTCGTCGTCGCGGGCGCGGGCGTCACGGGCCGGACGATCGCCTCGCTGCTCGACTCGCTCGGCATGGCGGTGAGGATGCTCGAGATCGACCCCGAGCGGGCGCGCGAGGCGGCCGAGGAGCTCGAGGGCGTGCAGGTCTTCTGCGCGAGCGCGACCGATGAGGCCTTCCTCGAGCGCGAGCACTTCGGCAAGGCCGATACGATCGTCTGCTGCACGCACGACGACTCGCTCGATCTGCTGATCGGGCTGCTCGGCAAGAAGATCGGCATCCGCCAGGCGATCACGGTCGTCTCCGACCACGCCTACGTCTCGCTCTTTGAGGGCGTCGGCATCGACCGCGCGATCGATCAGCGCCAGGTGACCGCCGAGGAGATCGTCCGCTTCACCCACGACCCGCGCACGCTCGCGTTCGCGATGGTGCACGACGACGTGGGCGAGGTGATCGAGCTCGAGGTCTCGGCCTCGAGCCCGATGCTGGGGAAGCCGTTCCGCGACCGCCCGCTGAAGAACGCGATCGTGGGGGCGATCATCCGGGGCGGCGACGTCGTCTTCCCGCGCGCCGACGACGTGCTGCGCGCGGGGGATCGCGTGATCGTGTTCGCCGACTCGCACGCGATCGAGGAGCTCGAGCGGGTGCTGTGA
>JANLRV010000225.1:0-31319 GCA_031361905.1 Actinomycetes bacterium | reverse complement strand
CTTCGGGCTCGAGCAGCTCGACACGCCGACGAGGACGCGGCTCGTCGGCCAGGCAATGCGGTATCTGCTGCGGTAGCTCTCACTGAGAGCTGCTCAGCGCAGCGGCGTCCCGGCGCTCGCGTCGGCGAACTGGATGTCGAGCAGCGCAGCCCGGCCGGGAGCGGGCCCGACGTCGACGCCCTTGAGCAGGCCGAGCGCGTCGATCGCGTTGATCAGGTAGCGGCGCTCGGGCGCTCCGTGCTTCCACTCGCCCTGGCGCGACCAGACGCGCCGGTTCGACGGGTTGGCGCGCTGCACGGCGTCGAGGAACGGCGTGATCTGGTTCCAGGAGCGCACGACGATGTCGCGCTGGCTCCACCAGATCACGAGCACGGCGTTCGACTTCGCGATCGCGCCGACGTAGGTCAGCGGGCTGCGCGCGCGATACGCCTCCGGCTGCTCGACCGGCGTGCCGGCGATCACGGTGCGCATGCGCTGCTGCAGAGCGGCCCCGCCCGGAAGGCTGCCGATCTCGCTGTAGCGCAGCGAGAAGTCGGTGACGGGGTCGAGCGCGACGACGCCCGAGAGCAGCCCGGGATGCTCACCGTGCAAGAGCAGGACCTCCTGGCCTCCCATGCTCTCGCCGATCGCGAAGACCTTGTCCGTGAGCGCGCCGGCGGGCAGCGCGGCGGCGGCCAGTTGCGGCATCCGGGCGAGGTCGGAGATCTGCGCGGGGGAGCCCCACGAGAAGCGCCCCGTCCCGTCGGGGCAGACGACGGCGACGCGCGCGAAGGCCGGCAGGCCGCCCCAGTGCGCGCAGGCCGTGATGCCGTCGCCGCCGCGACCGTGAGGTGCGATCACGAGCGGTACCGGGCGGGCGAGGTCGCGGGGCGCGAGGATGTAGGCCAGCGACAGGCCGCCGTCGGCGCTGCGGTAGCGGAAGCGGACGAGGCGCGTCCCGGGCATCGTCGCGAGCGCGTGCTCGAGCACGCCGGGGGGTGCGAGCGAGCCCGCGCTGAGCGCCGTCTCGCGGATCGTCGGATAGGCGAGCGCGTTCGGTGCCGCGGGCGGCGGCGTGACGATCGCCGCGGCGACGGCGTCGAGCGACGGCGTCGTGGCGGGCACGGAGTGGAGGAGGGGGATCGGCGTGCGGGGTGGTGCCACGGGGATCGCCGCGGGCGTCGGCGAAGCCGGCGCGGGCAGCGCCGCGGGCACGGCCACCGGGGCGACCGGAGCTGGGGCCACGGGCAGCGACCGGGCCGACGGGCCGTGCGAGATTGCACCGCTCGCGAGCGCCGCGCCGACGCCGAGCACGACGAGCGCGACCGCAGCCGCCGCCGCTCGGCGCTGCAACCGCTGCCGGCCGCGCGGCCGATCGCCGCCGCCGAACTCCACCATCACGCGCTCCACGGCACGAGGGTACTCCAGACGAGCGCGGGACTGCGCCCGACGCACGGCCCTACTCGTAGGCGAGCGCGTCGAGCACCTTCATGCGGCTCGTGCGGAACGCCGGCCAGAGCCCGGCGACGATGCCGACGAGCCCCGCCCCGATCGGCGCCGCGAAGATCGCGAACCAGGGGATCGCATAGTGGAGGCCCTCGCTTTCCAGCGCCTTCACGACGACCCAGCCCGCGAGCAGGCCGAGCGCGACGCCGAGGATGCCGCCGATCACCGCGGTGATCACGCTCTCGATGATCACGGTGCCGCTGATCTGGCTCCGCGTCGTGCCGATCGCGCGCAGCATGCCGACCTCGCGGGTGCGCTCGTAGATGCTCAGGAGCAGGGTGTTGACGATGCCGAAGACGGAGATCACGACGGCGATCCCGAGCAGGGCGAAGATCAGCGTGAGCAGCTGGTTCAGCTGGTCTGCGATCGACTGCCGGAACTGGGCCTGTGACTCGAACTTGACGGTCGGGAAGGGGCGCACGAGGGCCTTGCTCGCCCGCTCCTCGACGGCTGCGGCGTCGGCGCCTTTCGCGAGGCCGGCGAGCACGAAGCCCGCGCCGTCCGAGAGGCTCAGCTGCTGCACCACCGGGAGCGACGCGATCCCGCCGTTTGAGAAGAAGTTCGGGTCCTTGTAGATGCCCTTCACGGTCAGCGCTGTCGCCTGGTTCTCGCGCGAGCGCACCGGGACGCGGTCGCCCACCTCGAGGTTCCAGTCCTTGGCGGTCGACTTCTCGAGCAAGAGGCCGTCGGAGCCGAGCCGGGCGAGCGTCCCGTTCGAGCCTTCGATCCACTCGAAGTTGTAGGCCGAGGCGATCGTCGCGGCGTCGATGCCGTAGAGCTGCCCGCTGTGGGTGCCGAAGCGCGTGCTCTGTGCGGAGGCGATGCTCGAGACCGTGCCGATCCCGGGCACCTGCTTGAGCGCCATGATCGCCTTCGCCGGCACGCCGTCCGACTGGCCGTTCTGCGTCCGCGGCGTGAGGATGAACTCGCTCTTGATCGACTTGTTGAGCGTGTCTTCGATCGTCCCCTTGAACGCGGCCACGAGCGAGCTCGCGAAGACCACGACGGTCACGCCGATCATCAGCGCCGCGGCCGTCCGGGCGGTGCGTGCGGGATTGCGCCTCGCGTTGTCCCGAGCCAATCGTCCCGTCGCGGTGCCCGCGAACGGGGCGCCGATCGCGCTCGAGAGAGTGGGGACCACGAAGCGCACCGTGAGCAACACGACGACCAGCGCGAGCACGCAGCCTGCCGCCATGATCAGCAGCCGGTCGCTCGTGCCCGCCGAGCTCGTCACGCCCAAGGCGATGATGCCGGCCGACGCCAGCGCGAGCAGCGCGGCGACGACCGGCACGTGCTTCGCAAACCGGCTGCGAGGCAGCGTCGCACCCTCGCGCAGCGCCGCGATCGGTGCGATCCGCGAGGCGCGCACGGCCGGGATCGTGGCAGCCGCGAGCGTCGCGATGATGCCGACGGCGAGGCCGATCGCCACGCCAATCGGCTGCAGCCGTGGCGCGGCCGTGGGCAGTCCGAGATCGAACGCATCGAGCAACGCGCCGATGCCGCGTGCGAGGAACAGGCCGAGCACCACGCCGACGACCGACGCGAGCACCGAGATCACGGCGGCCTCGCCGATCACGCTCGTGAGCACCTGCCGGCGGCTCGCCCCGAGCGTGCGCAGCATTCCGAGCTCGCGGATGCGTTGCGCGACGATGATCGAGAACGTGTTGAAGATGATGAAGATGCCGACGAGCACGGAGATGCCGGCGAACGCGAGCAGGCCGTAGCCGAAGATCGACCCGAGCAGCGCGCCGATCTCCTTGGACTGCCTCTTCGCGAGCTCGCGCCCGGTCTGCACCGTGAAGCTCGTTCCGAGCGCGCTCCGGATGCGATCGCGGAGCGTGACCGACGAGACTCCGGGCTTGGCCTGGACGTTGACGAAGTTGATCTTGTCCTTGAACGGCGGAAACCACGACTGGATGTCGGCGAGCTGTGCGTCGACCGCGGTCGCGCCGCCGATCGACGCGCCGCCGGCATAGCTGTAGATGCCGCTGACCTTCACGTCCTTGGCGCCATCGCTCGTCGCGATCCCGATCGTGTCGCCGACCTTGACGTCGTTCTTGCGCGCGGTCTGCTCGATCATGCCGATCTCGCTGCGGCGCGGGGGACGACCCTCGACGTAGTCCGACACGCTGAACCGCGCGGGCAGCGCGGTCAGAAGCAGCGGCGGCGCGCCGCCGACCGAGTCGACCGGCGATCCGCGCACGATGATCTGGCCGACCCAGTCGATCTTGGGTGCGATCGCAGCGACGCCGTCGACGGCCGCGACCTTCGCGGCGACGGATTGATCGAATGGCGGGTCGAAGCCGAACTCGAGCGTCTTCGCGCTGACGACGACATCGTTCTTCGCCTGCGCGGCGTAGAAGATGTCGTCGAAGGCCCGCTCGATCTGATCCTTCAGCGTGAAGCTGGCCGAGATCATCGCCGATCCGAGCAGGATCGCGACCGCGGTGAGCAGCGCTCGTAGCGGACGCGAACGCAGGTTCAGCAGCGTCAGTCGGAACACGTCACTCCAGCGATTTGATCTGGTCCAGGATCGCGTCCTGCGTCATCCGCGGCGAGTCAGCGACGACCAGGCCGTCGCTGAGGAAGATGATGCGGTCCGCATACGCGGCGGCGCGCGCATCGTGCGTCACCATCACGATCGTCTGGCCGTGCTCCGCGGCCGAGCTCTGCATCAGCGTGAGGATCTCGCCGCTCGTCTTCGAGTCGAGGTTGCCGGTCGGCTCGTCCGCGAAGATCACGGCGGGCTTCGTCACGAACGAGCGCGCGATCGCGACGCGCTGCTGCTGTCCGCCCGAGAGCTCCGACGGCTTGTGCGTCGCGCGGTCGGCCAGTCCGACGGACTCGAGCAGGCCCTTGAGAAAGCTTCGATCGGGCTTCTTGCCGGCGAGTGCGAGCGGCAGCGCGACGTTCTGCTCGGCGGTCAGCATCGGCAGCAGGTTGAAGAACTGGAAGACGAAGCCGATCTTCTCGCGCCGCAGCCGCGTGAGGTCGCGATCGCTCATCCCGATGATCGACGTGCCGTCGATCTCGACATCGCCCTCGGTGGGCAGATCGAGCCCCGCGAGGATGTGCATCAGCGTCGACTTGCCCGACCCCGACGGCCCCATCACCGCGGCGAACTGCCCCTGCGGGAACGAGACGGAGACGCCACGCAGCGCTTCCACCGCGTTGTCGCCGGCGCCGTAGATCTTCCGCACGCCCGTCGCCTGCACCACCGTGTCCGTCGCGATCGCCATGGCCGGAGCCTAGACAATCATCCCCGATCGCTCGGCGATCACAACGAGATCGCCATGATCGCGCCGCGATCAGGTCACGATCATGATCGGCTCGCCGAGGATCTCGAGATCGGCCGTGATCCCGAGCCCGGGCCCGTCCGGCGCGCGCATGCGCCCGCCCTCGGAGTCGGGCATGCCGGAGCCGTTCGAGACCGTGACCCAGGCGTGGAAGTCGATCGTCTGCCGGCGCAGCTCCTCCGGGGTGGAGAGCGACACGTGCGCGATCGCGGCAGAGCCGATCTGCGCGCCGCCGGTGTCCTCGATCGCGACCGGCAGCCCGAGCTCACAGGCCACGTCTCGCAGCAGCGCGGCGGCTGTGATGCCGCCGACACGCGAGAGCTTGATCGTCAAGCCGTCGGCTCCGCCGCGCCGCGCCGCGAGCAGCGTCTCGAGCGAGACGATCGACTCGTCGAGGATCAGCGGCCGGTCGCAGTTCTGGCGGATCGCGAGGCACTCCTCGAGCGTCATGCAGGGCTGCTCGAGCGCGTACTCGAGCCCCGTCGTCGCGCGCAGGAACGTGCGCGTCTCGGCGGTCGTCCAGCCGCCGTTCGCGTCTGCCGCGAGCGCGATCTCGGAGCCGACCGCCGCGCGCACGGCCGCGACCCGCTCCGCATCCTGCTCGGGGTCAAGGCCGACCTTCACCTGCAGGCGCCGGTAGCCGTCGGCGACGAATCGGCGCGCGCTCGCGGCCATCGCCGCGGGATCGTCCTGCGAGACCGAGCGGTAGAGCACGACGTCGTCGCCGAAGCGACCGCCGAGCGCCTCGCAGAGCGGCTGTCCGCCGCGTCGTGCGGCGAGATCCCAGCAGGCCATATCGAACGCCGACTTCACGTACGGGTGGCCGAGCATGGTCGTGTCGAGGACCGAGCGGATCAGCCGCGGCTGCGTCGCGTCGAGCCCGATCATCAGCGGTGCGAGCAGGGCGATCCCGGCCCGCGCCCCGTCCGCGAAGGCGGCCGAGTAGAACGAGCCGAGCGGTGCGATCTCACCGACGCCGACCGAGCCGTCGGCGGTCGTGAGCATCACCACGGTCGAGTCGTTTCCCTCCTCGCGATGGCCGCGACAGACGTAGGGCCCGGCCGCGAACGGCTGCCACTGGCGGTACACGGCGATCCGGGTGATGCGCGCCCCGTCAGCCCCATCCATGCGTCTCGGCATCCGGCGAGCTTACGCAACAGGCCTGCCCGCCTGCGTGAGCTCGATCGCCGGAACCACCCGACTACCATGAGATCGATGGCGACACCCACGCTGCGTCCGCTCGAGTTCGGCGAGATCCTCGACGCCTCGTTCTCGGTGCTCCGCCGAAACTTCTGGACGTTCGTGCTCGTCGCGGTGATCCCGTCGGCGATCGGAGCCGGCGCGCTCGGGCTGCTCGCGGCCTCCCTCTCCGGCAGCAATCGCAGCGACCTCAGCGCGGACGAGCTCAACGCGGTGATCGGCGGAGTCGTCGTCACGGTCCTCGTCACCATCGGGGCGAGCCAGATCGCCACGGCCGCCCTCTACAAGGCGGTGGTCGACACCTACATCGACGGTGCCGCGACGGCGGGAGACGCGCTGCGGTTCGCGGTGCGCCGCCTGCACTCGCTGCTCTGGGTCTCGCTGCTCTACGCGCTCGGCCTCGGCCTCGGCCTCGTGCTGTTCGTGGTCCCCGGCGTCTTCCTCTACGTCGGCTGGTCGCTCGCGATCCCGGTGCTGATGAGCGAGGACGCGCGAGGGACGAAGGCGCTGCGGCGGTCGAGGTGGCTCGTCAAGGGCCGCTGGTGGGGAATCTTCGGCCTGCTGATCGTCACGTTCCTGATCGCCGGGATCTTCGGTGAGGTGATCGGCGCGCTCGTCGGCGCGCTGATCGACCGCTCCGGGGACGGCGCCCTGCAGGCCGGTGTCTCGACCTTCGCCTCGACGCTCGTCGCCTCGACGCTGACGGGGCCGCTCACCGCCGCCGTGACGGCCGTGATCTACATCGACCAGAGGGTTCGCAAGGAGGGCCTCGACGTGCAGCTCCTGCTGGCGCGCTCCCAGCCGGCGGAAGCGCCGACGGCTCCGTGATCCGCGGCCTGGTCGCGGCGATCGCGCTGAGCCTGGCGATCGTCGCTCCGGTGGCGGCGGACTCGATCGATCGCGCCCGTCTCGCTGAGCTCGCGGGTCGTGCGGCCGACGATCCGGTCGCGCTCGCCGAGCTCGAGCGCGTCACGAGCGTCGACGGGCGACCAGTCGACCTGCGCGCGGTGCTCCACGGCGCCAGCCGCGGCGAGCTCCGCGCACGGCTCGCCGCGCTCGCTCGCTCGCAGCCGGGATCGGCGACGCTCGCAGCTCCGCGAGCCGAGGCGGCGCGGATCTTGCGGCAGCGGCGGTTCACCGGTGATGCCCCCTCGCGTGGAGTCGTGCGACGGGTGCTCTCGTGGGTCGGCAGCCTGTTCCGGCTGCCGGGCGGTTCCGGCACGGCTTCCAAGCTCGTGCTGCTCGCGCTCGCGGTGGCCGGTCTCGCGCTGGTCGCGAGCATCGTCACCGCCGTCAGCCGGCGCGATCGCGCCCGCACTGCGCGCGAGCGGACGCTCGCCGAGACGACGGCCGACCCGGCGCAGCTCGAGCGGTACGCCGATGCGGCCGAGGCGCGAGGCGACCTCGAGCGTGCAATCCGCCTGCGGGTCGCAGCGGCGCTCCTCCGCCTCGACCGGGCGCGACGGATCGAGCTGCATCCCGACACGACCGTCGGCGCCACGGCGCGCAAGCTCCGCTCGCCGGCCTTCCGAGGCGTCGCCTCGGTCTTCGAATCGGTCGTCTACGGGCGCCGGGAGCCCGCTTCCGAGGACCTCCGCACGGTTCGCGACGGGATTGCCGCGACGCTCGAGGAGCCGATCCGATGAGCTCCGGCGCGCGGCTCGCCGTGGTCGCTCTCGGGCTCGTGGCCGTGCTGCTCTCGCTCCGGTTCGCGCTCGCGGAAGGCCCGTCGGGACCCGCCGGACCGGCGGGCTCGTCCTATGCGACCTCGGGCGTAGGCGTGGCCGCCTACGCCGACCTGCTCGCCCGCGCGGGACATCGTGTGGCGAGGCTGCGTCTGCGCCCCCGTGAGGGCACGCCGAAGCCCGACGCGACGCTGATCGTGCTCGAGCCCGACGCGATCTCGTCTGACGACGCTGCGGCGCTCAGGCGCTTCGTGCGCGGCGGCGGCCGGCTGATCGTGGGCGACAGCGATCCCGCGGGCTGGCTCGGCAGCCTGCTCGACCGCCCACCGACCTGGAGCGCGAACGGCGACGCGCGGGCGCGAGCCGTCGTGCCCGTGCCCGAGACGAGCGGTGTCTCGACCGTGGCGATGCTCGAGCGGTGGACGTTCACGGCGGCCGGAGACAGCCTGCCGATCCTGCTCGGGAAGTCGGGCGCGCCGGCTCTCGTGAGCGACCTCGGGCGGGGGCGGATCGTGCTGCTCGCCGACGCCTCCGTGCTCGTCAACGATCGCCTCACGCTCGCCGACAACGCCGCGTTCGGGCTCGCGATCGCAGGCCCTGCGACGCGACCGGTCGCCTTCGTCGAGGGCGTGCACGGCTATGGCCGCGGCGCAGGCCTGCGCGCGCTGCCTCATAGCTGGCGCTACGGGCTCGCCGCGCTCGCGCTGGCGCTGCTCACGCTGATGTGGGCCCGCGGGCGCCGCCTCGGTCCGGCCGAGCTGCGCGAGCGCGCGTTGCCGCCGCCGCGGCGCGCCTACGCGGAGGCGATGGCCCAGGTGCTGGCCTGCGCGAGCCGCGACGGTGCCGCGGCCGAGAACGTCCGCGAGGCCGCGTTCGAGCTCGCGCGCAGGAGGTCCGGCGTGCTCTCGCCGGACGAGGTCGCCGCGCTCGGAGAGCCGATCAAGATGAGCGCGCAGGCGCTCGCCGCAGGGCGCGCGCTGGCGCGTCTGCAACGAAAGGGAGAGGCATGAACGAGGCATGGGAGCAGGTCCGCGCCGAGGTTCGGCGCGTCGTGGTCGGCCAGGACGACACCGTCGATCTGCTGCTCGTGGCCGCGGCCGTCGGCGGGCACGTGCTGCTCGAAGGCGTCCCCGGCGTCGCCAAGACGCTCACGGTGAACGCGCTTGCGCGAGCCCTCGGGCTGTCGTTCCGGCGCATCCAGTTCACGCCGGACATGCTGCCGTCGGACGTGACCGGCACGATGACGCTGCGAGGGGGCGAGCTCGCTTTCCGCCCGGGGCCGGTGTTCGCGAGCGTGCTGCTCGCCGACGAGATCAACCGCACGCCGCCGAAGACGCAGGCTGCGCTGCTCGAGGCGATGCAGGAGCAGCAGGTCACGGTCGACGGCGTCTCCCACCCGCTGCCTGAGCCGTTCCTCGTCGCCGCGACCCAGAACCCGATCGAGTACGAGGGCACCTACCCGCTCCCCGAGGCGCAGCTCGACCGCTTCCTCTTCCGCATCGTGATCGGCTATCCGACGAGCGACGACGAGCTCGCGATCCTCGGGCTCGCGCACCGCGGCGTGCGGCCGAGCACGCTCGCGAGCCTCCAGCCGGTTGCCAGCGCGCAGATGATCGCCGACGCCGGGCGCGTGATCGATCAGACCGTCGTCTCCGCCGAGGTGCTCGCGTACGTCGCCGCGGTGGTGCGGGCGACGCGTGAGCTGCCGAGCGTCGAGCTCGGCGCGAGCCCGCGCGCCGGCGTGCAGCTCGCGGCGGCCGCCCGTGGCGCGGCCCGCCTCGCGGGACGCGAGTTCGTCACCCCGGACGACGTGGCCGTGATGGCCGAGCCG
This sequence comes from Actinomycetes bacterium, assembly GCA_031361905.1. GTDB lineage: Bacteria > Actinomycetota > Thermoleophilia > Gaiellales > JALYLC01 > JANLRV01. The sequence goes on along the minus strand of JANLRV010000225.1, from coordinate 21,822 downwards.
GTGCTCGCGCACCGCCTCGTGCTGCGACCGGAGGCGGAGCTCGATCGCTTCACGCCCGCCGACGCGGTGCGCGCCGCGGTCGCCGCGATCCCGGTCCCGCGATGAGCCCCACGCCGAGAGCGGCCTTCGCGCTCGCGGCCGTCGGCCTGGCGGCGGTGCTGCTCGGCCCGATCATCGCGATCGCCGGTGTGATCGCGATCGTGGTTGCGACCGCGGTCGACGCGTTCCTGGCACGCGTCCGCGTCGACGTGACCTGCGAGCACGCGCCGGTCGTGCAGCGCGCCACTCCGACGCCGTTCGCGCTTCGCGCCACCGAGCCGGCCGGCCTGCGCGTGCGCACGCGCCAGCCGCTTCCTTCCGACCTCGCGCTCGAGCCGCAGGAGGGCGATGCCGTCGTCGAGGGGATGCTGCTCGCGCGCCGGCGCGGGCGCTACGTGCTCGATCGCCCGGCCGTCCGCGTGACCGGCCCGCTCGGCCTCGGCTGCACCCACCGGCGCGTCGGCAGCGCGTCGGAGCTGCTCGTCTACCCGGACCTCCCGGGAGCCAGGCGGATCGCGCTCGCCGTGCGCCGCGGCACCCTCGCCGAGGCGCGCCGGACGCGCGGGCCGCTCGGGCTGGGCACGACCTTCGAGGCCGTCAGGGACTACGTCCCCGACGACGATGTGCGGCAGATCAACTGGGCCGCCACGGCACGCCTCGATCGCCCGATGGCGAACCAGTACCGCATCGAGCAAGACCGCGACGTCGTCGGCCTCATCGACGCGGGTCGTCTGAGCGCAGCGCCGATCGGTAACGCGACGCGGCTCGACATCGCGCTCGACGCCCTGCTCGCCGTCTGCGCGGTGGCCGACGAGCTCGGCGATCGCTGCGGTGCCACGGCGTTCGCCGACGGCGTCGTGCGCTCGGTGCGCCCGCGCCGAGCGGGAGCGGGCGGGGTCGCCCGCGCGCTCTTCGATCTCGAGCCGTCGCCGCGTGAGAGCGACTACCGGCGCGCGTTCCAGGCTGTCGCAGCGGCAAAGCGCTCGTTCGTGATCGTCTTCGTCGACCTCGTCGACGAGGCCGCCGCCGCGTCGCTGATCGAGGCGATGCCTCTGCTCGCGCGCCGTCATCGCGTCTGCGTCGCGACGATCCTCGACCCCGATCTCGAATCTCTCGTCGAGACGGTGCCCGAGCGGATCGACGACGTCTACGCCGCCAGCATCGCGCTCGACATGCGCGCGGCGCAGCGAGCCGTGGCCGCGCGCCTGCGCGCGACGGGTGCGAGCGTCGTCGAGGCTGCGCCCAAGGCGTTCCCGGCGGCCTGCGTCAGGGAGTACCTGCAGGCGAAGGCACGCGCCCGCGTGTGACGACGAGCAGCCAGTAGATCGCCCCGAGCACGACGCCGACGACGGCGGCCACTCCGAGCGAGGCGGCGCCCGTGACGAACCCCTCGACGAGGCCCGCGACGATCAGCCAGGGGGCGGTTCCAAGCGCGATCTGCACCGTCGCGCGGGCCTCGTCGACGAGTGCGTCCCGCCGCGTGCGCGCGCCGGGCTCGATCAGCGCCCAGCCGAGACGCAGGCCCGCAGCGCCGCTGACGGCGATGCACGACAGCTCGAGCACGCCATGGGCGACGATCAGCCGCAGGATGTCCCGTCCGTTGCCCCCGCTGGTCGCGAGGCCCGCGACCGCGCCGAGCAGAACGCCGTTCGAGACCAGCACCCAGGTCGTCAGCAGGCCCAACGCGATGCCGCCCGCGAAGCACAGGAACGTGACCTGGATGTTGTTCCACATGAGCTGGAGCGCCAAGCCCGCGTTCTGGTCGATTCCGTCGAGCTGCAGGCCCTGATGGCCCGGCTCGGCGACGCTCTGCAGGCTCGGCTGAAGCGCCCCGGCTGCAACCGGGTCGCGCAGCGCCCAGACCAGCACGATCAGGCTCGGGACGAGCAGCAGGAGCCACGAGAACACCACCGGCCGCGGGCGCTCCGCGATCAGCCGCCAGTACCCGCTCGCGAAGAACGTGCCGAGGCGCGGCAGGGCGCCGCGGCGGTCGACGCCGGCGTAGACGAGCGGCCGGGCCGCGCCGACGAGCAGCTCGAGCCGGTGGACGAGCGCATGATCGGCGAGCCGCTGGCGTGCGAACGCAAGGTCCGCGGCCGTGGCGCGGTAGTGCTGGCCAAGGCGGCGGGCGTCGGCCGGGTCGAGGCGCGCGGCCTTCCCGCCCGCACGGCGCGTGAGCGCGGCGAGCTCGCCCCAGCGCGTCTCGCGCTCGTTCTGGAATGTCTGCAGGTTCATGGTTCTGGACGCTCTCACAGAATGCCGCGCGGCGTCTGGCGGTCGCCGGCCACTTCCGACTGATTCAGTCAGAACGTCCTAGGCTCTGAGGGTGCACTCCAAGGATACGGTGGAGATCCAGACGCCTGAGGGCGTTCACCTCGAACTGGCGCTCGCGAACGTCGGCTCCCGCGGCTTGGCGGTGGTCGTCGACCACGTCGCGCAGGGCCTGATCGTGCTCGGCGCGGTGCTCGTCCTCGGCCTCGCGGGAGCCGGCGGGCTGCTCGGGCTCGGGATTCTCGCGACCGTCACGTTCTTCACGCTGTTCGGCTATCCGATCGCCTGGGAGGTGTGGGGAGGCGGCAGCACGCCGGGAAAGCGCTGGAACCATCTGCGCGTCGTCCGGGTCGATGGCACGCCGGTTCGCTTCGTCGACAGCGCGATCCGCAACCTCGTGCGGCTGATCGACCTGCTCGGGGTCTACCTCGTCGCCTCGATCAGCGTGTTCGTCTCGAGCCGGAACCAGCGGCTCGGCGATCTTGCCGCGGGGACGCTCGTGATTCGCGTCCCCCGTGTACCGCGCTACCGGCCGGCGACGAGCCCGCCTGGATTCGTGCCGGTCGGACCGGTCTGGGACGTGAGCGGCGTCGCACCCGCCGAGGTGGCGGCGATCCGGCGGTTTCTCGACCGTCGCGGAGCGATCGACGTCGGCGCCCGGGGCGCGCTTGCAGCCGACCTGGCCGGCCGCGTGCGACCCCGTGTCGCCGGCGTGCTCGGCGCGCTGACCGACGAGCAGCTGCTCGAGGGCATCGCCACGATCAAGAACGGCGAGTGACGCAGCGGTGATACCACTTTAGGAATCAGGCCTCGCGGCCGATATGCGAGGTATGCGGTGCACTCGGGGATGGGGCCGGATCGTCGCGGCGTTCGCCGCGGTGACCGTCCTCGCCGTCGCCGGCGCGTCAAGCGCCTACGCGGACGCGTTCGCCCAGCGGGCGGGCGGTCTCTGGACGATCCACGGAGACGTCGCGATGGCGGGCAATGGCGTGCTCTCGTGTCCGACCGGAGCGGTCGGCTGCAGCGCCGCGCGCGGAGGCACGGGCCACGTCGACAACAACGACTGGGTGATGGCGAACATCGACGTCGACGGCGATCCCGCGACGTTCAACTCATCGTCCGCGACGCTTGACCTGCCGGCGGGCGCCACCGTGCGCTTCGCCGGTCTCTACTGGGCCGGCCAGAGCGCCGCCTCGGCTCGTGGCGCCGTCGGCCTGCGCGTGCCCGGCGAGACGGCCTATCGCGCGATCGGTGCGTCCGCCGTGCAGACGAGCGGTGCCGACTGGTATCAGGGCTTCGCCGACGTCACGGGCATAGTCGCGGATGCAGGCCAGTACACCGTCTCGAACGTGCGCGGCGACCTCGCCACCGGCCGCTCGGCGGGGTGGACGCTGGTCGTCGTCTACGAGCTCGAGAGCGACCCGCTGCGCAACCTCAGCGTCTTCGACGGCCTCGAGACCGTCGCCAATCGGACGGTCACCCTCGGCCCGTCCGGGTTCACGACGCCGCCGGTCACGGCCGGTCCGGTCGTCGCGCGCGTCGGCATCGTGGCCTACGAGGGCGACATCGCCCTCACGGGCGACACCGCGACGCTCGCAGGCACCGGCCTCAACGACCATGGCCTGACGACGCCCTCCGGCAACATCTTCGACAGCAGCGTGACGCGTGACGGTGCCCTGCGGACGGGGCGCGCCCCCGGCGACGTCAACACGTTCGGCTATGACCAGGACGTGATCCAGACGCGCGGCGCGATCCCGAATGGCGCGACGGCCACGGATCTCGCGCTGAAGTCGACCGGTGACGTCTACGTCCCGGGCGTCGTGACGTTCGCGATCGACGTGTTCGAGCCGTCTCTCGGCAGCTCGCTGACGCAGACGATCGAGCCCGCGGGCACGACGGCCGAGATGGGCGAGACGCGCACGCTCGAGCTCGCCGGCCAGAACGACGGCAACGATGCGCTCGTCGGCGCCCGTGTCACGACCGATCTGCCGGCCGGGCTCGCGCTCGTGTCCGGCTCGCTCGAGGCCGATCTCGGCGGTGGCTGGCAGACGATCGCCAACGCCGGCTCGGGCGCGCAGGTGATCGCTCAGCTCGGAGATCTCGCGGCCGGACAGCGTTTCCGCCTGCGCTCGACGGTCCGGGTCGAGAGCGATCCGCTGCAACCCGCCGGCACGCGCCTCACCTCGGCAGCGGTCGTGACGTTCCACGGGGCGACGCTCGGTCGCAGCTACCGCATCGATGCGCCGCCCGTCGAGCTCGTCGTCGCCGCGCCCGATCTCGCCGCTTCGATCGCTGCTCCGGCGCAGGCGACGCGCGGTCTCGAGGTGCCCTTCTCGGTCTCCGTCAACGACGTGGCGGCGGCGCACACCGTCGCGGGTCGCGACGTCGTCGTGCGCGTCGAGCTGACCGATCTGACCTCGCCGCGCGTCGTCGGCGCCCCGGGCTGGTCGTGCACCGTCGCGGGCAACGCCGTCACCTGCGTGCGCCCGTCGCTCGCCGGCGGCGCGCAGGCGCCTGCGATCGAGCTCTCCGCCGTCGTCCCGCAGAGCGCGCCCGCGAGCGTCGGCGCGCGGGCGACGGTCAGCGGCGGCGGCGATCTCGCCGCTGCGAACGACGCTGCGGCGTTCACGCTGGCGGCGTCCTCGGACACCGACCTCAGGGTGACGACGGTGAGTCCCGACGCCGTGGTCACGGGAGACGGCTTCACCTACGTGCTGCACGTCACGAATGCAGGGCCCTCGGACGCGACCGGCGTGCACGTCACGCAGGTGCTGCCGGCGACGGTCGTGATCACCGGCGTGACGCCGCCCGCCGGCGGGGGCTTCACGTGCAGCGTGCTCGGTCACACCGTCAGTTGCGACGGCGACCTCGGGGCCGGCGTGTCCGTCGACATCCGCGTCACGGCGGTGGCGATCGCCGCGGGCTCGATCCGCAGCACGACGCGCATCGCAGGCGTCGACAGCGTGGATGCCGGCGGCATCGCCGACACCGTCGTGTCGCCGCTCGCGTCGCTGACGGTGCGAACCGTCACGACCGCGAATCAGATCGCCCGCAACGGCCGGCTCGGCTATCGCTTCACCGTCTCCAACGCCGGCCCGTCACCGGCCGGCTCGGTCCGCCTGCGCGGCGTCGTCGATCCGGCCGTCGAGGTCGTGGGCGTGCACGCCCCGGAGTGGTCGTGCTCGCGCTTCGACCGGAGCTTCGTCTGTCGCATCCCGACGCTGGATGTCGGCCAGAGCTCTGCGATCGATCTCGACGTGCGGGTGATCGGCCGCGTGCGGGTCGTGCCGAACGCCGTGCGGGTCCTCTCGGCGACGCCGGACCGCGTGCAGGACGACGACGTCTCGACGGTCGAGACGTCGGTGCGTGAATAGCCCGGGGCCTGACCCCGGGCTATTCACAGCTCGCAGCCAACGAGCACCGGCTCCGGCTGAAGCCGCAGGCCGAAGCGCTCCTCGACCCCCGCTCGGACCGCGCGCGCCAGCTCCAGCAGCTCCGCGGTCGTCGCGCCGCCGCGGTTCGTCAGCGCGAGCGCATGCTTGCCCGAGATCCGCGCTCGGCCCGTGCCGAACCCGCGCTCGAACCCCGCGTGCTCGATCAGCCACGCGGCCGACGTCTTGACGCGGCCGTCCGGCTCGGGATAGCGCGGCGGCTCGACGTCGCAGCGGGCGAGGAGGCCGGTCCACTCGTCACCCGTGAGGATCGGGTTCGTGAAGAACGAGCCGGCGCTCCAGGTGTCGTGGTCGGCCGAGTCGAGCACCATGCCCTTCGCCTGCCGCAGCGCCACCACGGCCTCGTGCACGCGCGCGATCGGGGCGGTCTCGCCGACGGCGATGCCGAGCGTCCGCGCGAGCTCGGCGTACGCGATCGGCTGGGAGCGGGGGAGCTGCGCGAGCGCGAACGTGACTGCGAGCACGGCGTTGCCCGGGTCGCGCTTGAACCGGCTCGTGCGATACCCGAAGCCGCATTGCGTGGCCGTGAGGACGGCTCGCGACCCGGCGCGACGGTCGTAGACCTCGACCGACTCGATCGTCTCCGCGACCTCGCGGCCGTAGGCGCCGACGTTCTGGATCGGCGTCGCGCCGACGAGCCCCGGGATGCCGGCGAGCGTCTCGAAGCCGCTCAGCCCCTCGGCCACGGCGAGCTCGACGATCTCGTCCCAGGGCTCACCCGCGGCGATCGTCCAGCGCTCGCCGGCAGCCGTGCGTTCCCGCTCGACGCCGCGGGTCGCGACCCGCACGACCGTGCCGGCGAAGCCGCCGTCGGCGATCACGACGTTCGACCCGCCGCCGAGCAGCAGCAGCTGCTCGCCCGCGCCGTCTGCGCTGCGCACGGCGTCGATCAGCTCGGAGGTCGAGCTCGCCTCGACGAGGGCTCGCGCCGGACCGCCCAGCCGGAGCGTCGTTCGAGGCGCGAGCGACAGATCGGCGGCAGAGCTCACAGCGCTGACTGTAGGGAACAGGGACCGGATCAGAGACGATGCGGCATGAGCTTCCGCTCGCTCGCCGAGGTCGTGCTGGTCTCAGCGCTGCTGCTCGGCGCCGCGCTCGGGGGCGAGCGTCACTTTCGCCGGATCGGCGTGCCCGCCCCGCTCGCGTTCCTGCTGGCGGGGCTCGGACTCGGCAGCATCTGGCCGTCGGCCGCGTCTGCGGTCACGCCGCAGCGGCTGACCGTGGTCGGGACGCTCGCGCTGATCGTGATCCTCCTGCAGGGAGGCCTCGATTGCGGGCTTGCCGCGATCCGGCGCGAGCTTGCCCCGGTGATCTCGCTCGGCCTCTTCGGGACCGCTGCAACCTTCGGGCTGCTCGCGCTGTCCGCGCACGCCGTGATCGGCCTCGGCTGGACGCCTGCGCTGATTCTCGGCGCGATTCTCTCGCCGACCGATCCGGCGGCGGTGTTCTCGGTGCTCGGCGGCTGGCGGGAGCGCGGAGGGCGCGTCGTTCGCCTGCTCGAAGGCGAAGCCGGTCTCAACGATCCCGTGGCGATCGCGCTCGTGATCGCGCTCGTCGATGCGTCGGGTGACGGCGACATCTCGCCGCTCGCGATCCTCGGGCGCATCGTGGTCGAGGGTGCCGTCGGCGCCGTCGTCGGGCTCGGCGCCGGCGCGCTCGTCGCGCGCGCGCTCGGACCGAGCTGGCCCGTCGTGCGCATGGCGCCCGCGCTCGCCGTGCTCGCGGCCGGGCTTGGCACGTTCGGCCTGGCGACGCTTGCCCATGGGAGCGGCTTCCTCGCCGTCTACCTCTGCGGGCTCGTGCTCGGCGATGACCGCGACCTGCCGGAGCGCTCCGAGGTGCTCGCGTTCACGGCCGAGCTCGCATCGCTCGCCGAGATCTCGATGTTCGTGCTGCTCGGCGTCGCGCTCGCATCGGTCAGCATCGCGTCCGTGCTCGTGGACGGCCTGATCCTCGCGGCCGTGCTCGTGCTGCTCGTGCGGCCCGCGATCGTCTTCCCGCTGCTCCGCCGGCTCGGCTTCGACGCGCGCGAGGCGAGCTTCGCGACGATCGCCGGCCTCAAGGGGGCCGTGCCGATCCTGCTCGCGGCGATCCCGCTGATGTCCCAGGTGGACCACGCCGCGCAGATCTTCGGCATCGTCGGCGTGGCGGTGCTCGCATCGCTCGCCGTGCAAGGGGTCGTGCTCGCGCGCGTCGCGCCGTGGCTGCTCGCCGGGCAGGTCTCAGGCTGACGGCAAGAAGCGGTAGCCGACCCCGGCGTCGGTCACGATCAGACGCGGGGCGCGCGCGTCCTCCTCGATCTTGCGCCGGAGCTGGCTCGCGAAGACGCACAGGTTCTGGGCGTCGGCGGCGTCGGGATCCCCCCAGACCTCGGCCATGATCGTCCGGTGCGTGAGCAGCTTGCCGGGGTGGCGGGCGAAGCACGCGAGCAGGTCGAACTGCGTCGGCGTCAGCGCGATCGGCTCGCCGGCGCGCAGCACGCGGTGCTCGGCGAGGTCGATCGTGAGCGGTCCGCGCTCGAGCACGGCCGACTCCTCGACCGCGCTGACCTTTGATCGACTCCTCGCCGAACGCAGAGATGACCATGATCGGAGTGTGGGGCAGAAACAGGGGCGTCCGGAGGTCGTGCGAGGCGGACTGGAAGAGCGCCGTCCGCAGCCGGTCGGTCTCTTCCAGCGTCCGCCGCGTGAAGCGCTCGTGCTCGAAGTGCTCGTCGTCGAGCCGGAGGACGCGCGGATCGGTGCGCGGCACGACGGCCGGCGTGCACGTGGTGCCGTCCGACGAACGCCCGAGCGTCTGAGCTCGCACCGGCAGCGCCCGGCTTACGATGGTGGCATGGAGTCCCGCTACGACCCGGCCACCGTCGAGCCCGCGATCGCCGCCCGCTGGAGCGAGGCCGGTGCGTTCTCGGTCTCGCCGGAGGATCCTGGCGATCCGTTCGTGATCGCGGTGCCTCCGCCGAACATCACCGGGTCGCTGCACATGGGCCACGCGCTCAACCTCTCGATCCAGGACGCCCTGATCCGCCACCAGCGCATGCGCGGGCGCAAGGCGCTCTGGATCTGCGGCACCGACCACGCCGGCATCGCGACCCAGAACGTCGTCGAGCGAAAGCTGCGCGACGAGGGCCTGACGCGCTTCGACCTCGGCCGCGAGGCGTTCATCGAGCGCGTCTGGGACTGGCGCGCGGAGTCCGGCGGGACGATCCTCGAGCAGTTCCGGCGGCTCGGCTGCTCGCTCGACTACGCGCACGAGCGCTTCACCATGGACGACGGCTACGCGCGTGCCGTGACCCGCGTCTTCGTCGCCCTCCACGACAAGGGCGTGCTCTATCGCGCCAACCGGATGATCAACTGGTGCACCCGCTGCGCGACCGCGATCAGCGACCTCGAGGTCGAGCATCACGACGTCGAGGACGTGCTCTACGAGATCGACTACGCGCTCGCGGACGGCTCCGGCGTGCTCACGGTCGCGACCGTGCGGCCGGTCACGCTGCTCGGAGACAGCGGCGTCGCCGTGAACCCGGAGGATGCGCGCTTCAGCGGGCTCGTCGGCGGCGAGGCGATCGTGCCGCTCGCCGATCGCCGCGTGCCGATCGTCCCCGACGACCACGTCGAGATCGGCTTCGGGACGGGCGCGCTCAAGATCACGCCCGCCCACGACCCGAACGACTTCGAGATCGGGCGCCGCCACGGGCTCGAGGAGATCACGGTGATCGGCTTCGACGGCCGCATGACCGAGGCTGCCGGCCACCGCTATGCCGGGCTCGGCTCGGACGAGGCCCACGAGCTCGTGCTCGCCGATCTACGTGAGCGCGGGCTCGTGCGCGCCGAGCGCCCGCTGCACCACTCGGTCGGGCACTGCTCGCGCTGCGGGACGCGCGTCGAGCCGCTCGTCTCGCTGCAGTGGTTCTGCGACATGGAGGGGCTCGCCGCGCCCGCCACGGCGGCGGTCCGCGATGGCCGCGTGCGCTTCCACCCGAAGGGCCAGGAGCGCATCTACTTCGAGTGGATGGACGCGATCCGCCCGTGGTGCGTCTCGCGCCAGCTGTGGTGGGGCCACCAGCTGCCCGTCTGGTACTGCGCCTGCGGCGAGACGATCGTGCAGGAGTCGCCGCCGGCCGCCTGTCCGACCTGCGGCTCGGCCGAGCTGCGGCGCGATGAGGACGTGCTCGACACCTGGTTCTCGTCGGCCCTCTGGCCGTTCGCCACGCTCGGCTGGCCGGACGAGACAGCCCGTCTGCAGGCGTTCTACCCCGGCAACGTGCTCGTCACGGCCCGCGACATCATCAACCTGTGGGTCGCGCGCATGGTGATGTCCGGCATCGAGTTCGCCGGCGGCATCCCGTTCACGGACGTCGTGATCAACTCCACGATCCAGGCGCCCGACGGCCGCCGCATGTCGAAGTCGCTCGGCACCGGCATCGATCCCCTCGAGCTGATCGCCGAGCACGGGGCGGACGCCACGCGCTACGGCCTGCTCAAGATGGGCTCGTCGCAGGACGTGCGCTTCTCGGCAGGCGCGATCGAGGAGGGCCGCGGCCTCTGCACGAAGCTCTGGAACGCGGCGCGGCTGATCCTCACGACCACCGATCCCGTCGCCGGCGCGCCCGTCGTCGGCGAGCCGATCGATGCCTGGATGCTCGGCCGGCTCGACTCGGCGACGCGTGAGATCACCGACGCGATCGACCGCTTCGACCTCGCCACCGCAGTCAAGGCGCTCTACCGCTTCGCCTGGAACGACGTCTGCGACTGGTATCTCGAGGCCGCCAAGCTGCGGCTCTACGGTGACGATCTCGCCGCCAAGCTCGCCGTCTCGCAAACGCTCCGGCACGTGCTCGACCGCACCCTGCGCCTGGCGCACCCGTTCCTGCCGCATCTCAGCGAGGCGATCTGGTCCGAGCTCGGCCAGCCGGAGCTGCTCGTCGCCGCGGGCTGGCCGGCGAGCGGCGAGACGCCCATCGACGCCGAGGCCGAGCGGTCTGTGACGGCCGCGATCGAGCTGGTCGTCGCGCTCCGGCGGATCCGTGCCGAGAACGATCTGAAGACACGCGCCGAGCTCACCGTGGGCGCGCCCGCCGGGCTGCTCGGCGCGTCGGTCGAGCTCGTCCGCGGGCTCGGGCACGCTGCGGTGCTCGACGGCCTCGACGACGGCGGCGTGCCGGTGCTCGTCGGCGACGTGCCGGTGACGATCTCGGGTGCCGGGCTCGCCGAGGCGCTGCGACCGCGCCTCGAGAAGCACCTCGCCGGCGCGCTCGCCGAGCTCGAGCGCGCCGAGCGGATGCTCGCCGACGAGCGCTTCGTCAGCCGCGCCCCGGCGGCGCTCGTCGAGGGCGAGCGCGCGAAGGCCGAGGGGTTCCGCCGCGAGGCCGCAGAGGCGCGCGCGCAGCTCGACGAGCTGCCATGAGCCTGTACCTCGACTCGCTCGCTCCGTTCGGCATGCGCCTCGGGCTCGAGCGGATCGACGAGCTCTGCTGCCGGCTCGGCGAGCCGCAGACGCGCCTCGATGCCGTGCACGTCGTCGGCACGAACGGCAAGAGCTCGACGACCCGCTTCTGCGCGGCGGCGCTGCAGGCCCAGGGGCTGCGGGTGGGGGCGTACCTCTCGCCGCACGTGCTCGGCTGGCACGAGCGCGTGCAGCTCGACGGGCAGCCGGTCGAGCCGGAGGTCTTCGCGGGGGCGCTTGCCCGCGTCGAGGCCGCGAGCGAGGGTCTCGAGGAGCCCCCGACGCAGTTCGAGGCGCTCACGGCGGCCGCGTTCAGCGTGCTCGCCGACGCCGGCGTCGAGGCGAGCGTGATCGAGGCCGGCCTCGGAGGCCGGCACGATGCGACGCGCGTCGTCAGGGCGCGGACGGTCGGACTGACGAACATCGGGCTCGATCACACGGCCGTGCTCGGGGAGACGCGACCCGAGATCCTCGCCGAGAAGCTCGCGGTGCTCGAGCCGGGCAGCACGCTCTGCCTCGGGCTCGTCGACGACGAGATCGCCTTGCTCGCAGGCCACCTGGCCGGTGCCGCGCGCGCGCTCGTGCGGCGCGTCTCGCGTGACGAGGCCGACGGGCTCCCGCTCACGGTCGGCTACCAGCGCGAGAACGCGGCGCTGGCGCTGGCGCTGGCCGAGACGCACCTGCAGCCTCGCGCCTTCGACCGCGCGGTCGCCACGGCCGCGCTCGAGGCCGCCGCGCCCCCGGGCCGCATGGAGATCGTCGCCGATGATCCGCTGACGGTGCTCGACGGCGCGCACAACGTCGAGGGCATGCGGGCGCTCGTGCGCGAGCTCGCCGGCGTGCTCGGCGATCGACGCCCGCGCATCGCCGTGGTCGCGCTGCAGGACGACAAGCCGGTCGATGCGATGCTGGCCGAGCTCCGGCCCGCGGTCGACCGCATCATCGGCACCGAGAGCGGCCACAGCGGGCACGCGCGCTCGCTGCCGGCCACGCGCATCTCCGAGCTCGCGCTCCCCGACCCCACGGCCGCGCTCGCCGAGGCGCGGCGCCTCGCGGGGACGTCCGGCGCCGTGATCGTCTGCGGCTCGCTCTACCTGCTCGCCCGGCTGCGCGCCGAAGGAACCCGGCGTGCGTGAGAAACGCGGTACCCTCCGGACGTTGCTGCTGATCCTCGTGGCCGTCGTGCTCACGATCGCGCTGTTCTACGCGCTCGGGTACGCCCTAGCCAAGGCGCTCGTGTAGGAACGCGCTCGCCGACGCCGAAATGACCCCTCAATGCTCCTAGCCATCCTCGCGAAGTCCGGCGACAACCCGCTCGGAGGCGTCACCGACTTCTTCCAGTCGACGACGTTCGATGCGATCGTCAAGTTCGTCGGGTTCTTCTTCCTGGTGCTCTGGCTGGCGCTCGTGTTCTGGACCTTCAAGGACGCGCGCCGGCGCATCGCCGATCCGATCCTGATCGGCGTCAGCGTCGTCACCGCGCTCGTCTTCCCGTTCGTGGGGGCGCTCGTCTACACGATCCTGCGGCCGCCGGAATATCTCGACGACGTGCGCGAGCGCGAGCTCGAGATCCGCGCGATGGAGCGGCGCCTGACCGATCACCTGCGCTGCGGCCACTGCGGCGGCGACGTCGAGGCCGACTTCATCGCGTGCCCGTTCTGCACCCAGCGGCTGCGCGAGACGTGCGGCCGCTGCCGCAGCCCGCTCAAGCCGGAGTGGCGCATCTGCCCGCACTGCGAGGCGCCGGTCGCCCGCTCGGCGCAGTCGGTCGAGCTGTACGAGACCGAGCACTGACTACCCGCAAGGAATCATGGAAACCACGCTCGTCCTGATCAAGCCCGACGCCGTCCGGCGCGGCCTCACGTCCGAGATCCTCGGCCGCTTCGAGCGTCGGGGCTTCCGCATCCGCGGGCTCAAGCAGCTCGTGCTCAGCCGCGCCAAGGCCGAGGAGCACTACGCCGAGCACGCGGCCAAGCCGTTCTTCGGCGAGCTCGTCGACTTCATCACCTCGGGCCCGCTCGTCGCGCTGGCGCTGGAGGGCCCGAAGGCCATCCCGACCGTGCGCACGATGATGGGTGCCACGAACCCGCTCGATTCCGCACCGGGAACGCTGCGCGGCGACCTCGCGCTCGTGCTCGCCGAGAACGTGGTGCACGGCTCCGACTCGCCCGAGTCCGCCGAGCGTGAGCTCGCGATCTACTTCTCAAGCGCCGAGCTCCTGCCCGCGCAACCGTCGAGCTCGTGACCGGCGGCGGCAGGGGCTCCGTCGACCTGCTGCTCGCCTCCACCTCGCCGCAACGGCGGGCGATCCTGACCCAGCTCGGCATCCCCTTCCGCGTTGTCACGCCCGCGTACGACGAGGAGCCGCTCGCTCTCGCTCCACGGGCGCTCGTGGAAGCGCACAGCCGGGGCAAGGCCTGCTCGGTCGACCGGGCCCCGGGCGAGCTCGTGCTGGGCGTCGACACGATCGTCGTGATCGATGGGGAGGTGCTTGGCAAGCCGGCCGACGAGGCCGGCGCGAACGCGATGCTGGGACGGCTCGCGGGGCGTGAGCACGCCGTCTGCTCGGGCCTCACGATCGTCGACGACGACGGCGTCGAGACGGCCAGCGACGAGACGCTGGTGCGCTTCCAGACGCTCGGCGAGACGGCGATCGAGCGGTATCTGGCGGTCGGCGAGTGGCGGGGGAGGGCGGGCGCGTATGCCATCCAGGAGCGCGGCGCGATGCTCATCTCGGGCATCACCGGCGACTACCTCAACGTCGTCGGCTTGCCCGTCGCGCTGCTCGTGCGGATGCTCGAGCGGCGGGGGCTTCACGGCGATTCTCGCTGAACGCTACAATCTCGCCTGCAATTCGCAGGAATAGAGGACACTGATCGCCTTCTTCGATACCTTCCGTTCGTTCGGCGGCCGAGACATGGCAGTCGACCTCGGCACGGCCAACACCCTGGTCTATGTGCGCGGACGCGGAATCGTCCTCTCGGAGCCCTCCGTCGTGGCCATCGACCAGCGCACCGGAGAGGTGCACGCGGTCGGCATCGAGGCCAAGCGCATGCTCGGCCGGACGCCCGGCAACATCCAGGCGATCCGCCCGCTCAAGGACGGCGTGATCGCCGACTTCGAGGTGACCGAGCAGATGCTCCGGCACTTCATCCAGAAGGTCCATCAGAATCGCTGGGCGCATCCGCGGGTGGTCGTCTGCGTGCCCTCGGGCGTGACCGGCGTCGAGAAGCGCGCGGTCGAGGAGGCGACGCTCTCGGCGGGCGCGCGCCAGGCCTATCTGATCGAGGAGCCGATGGCGGCCGCGATCGGCGCGGGGCTCCCCGTCGCCGAGCCGACCGGGAACATGATCGTCGACATCGGCGGCGGCACGACCGAGGTCGCCGTGATCTCGCTCGGCGGGATCGTCGTCTCGCAGAGCGTCCGCGTCGGCGGCGACGAGCTGGACGAGGCGATCATCAACTACGTCAAGCGCGAGTACAAGGTGCTGATCGGCGCGCAGACCGCCGAGGAGGTCAAGCTCGAGATCGGCTCGGCGGCCCCGCTCGACGAGGAGCTGCAGTGCGAGATCCGTGGCCGCGACCTCGTCGCCGGCCTGCCGAAGACCGTGATGCTCTCGTCGCAGGAGGTCCGCCTCGGTCTCGACGAGCCGCTCCAGCAGATCATCGATGCGATCAAGTCGACGCTCGACAAGACCCCGCCCGAGCTCGCCAGCGACATCATGGATCGCGGCATCGTGCTCGCAGGCGGCGGGGCGTTGCTGAACAAGCTCGACGAGCGGCTTCGGCGTGAGACCGAGATGCCGGTGCACCTCGCGGAGTCGCCGCTGACGTGCGTCGCCGTCGGCAGCGGACGCTCGCTCGAGGAGTTCGACGTGCTGCACCGCAGCAACCGCGCCAACGGCCGCCACGGCCGCCGGCGGTATTAGGCTTCTAAGACTTCTCTTGGAGGTCACGTGAGCAGCGGCGACACCTATCCCACGTGGCGCTTCGAGGGCAAGGTCGTGCTCGTCACCGGAGCCGGCTCCGGCATCGGCGCGGCGTGCACCCGACGCTTCGCCGAGGCGGGCGCGCTCGTGGCGGCGGTGGACCTCGACGGGGCGGCGGTCGCGGCGCTCGCGCGGGCTGACGCGCGGATCCATCCCTTCACGGCGAACGTCGGCGAGGCCGGCGCGATGGATGCGGTGATCGCCACCGTCGTCGAGCAGCTCGGACAGCTCGACATCCTCGTCAACAACGCCGGCATCTTCCGCACCGCGCCGTTCGTCGAGACCACCGACGAGACGTGGGCAGAGTCCATCGCGACGAACCTGACGGGCGTGTTCTATGCCTCGCGGGCGGCGGCGCGGGTGATGCTCGCGCGCGGCGCGGGCGGTCGCATCGTCAACGTCTCGTCGCAGCACGCCGCCGTCTCCGAGCCGAACGGGTCGGCCTACACCGCGACGAAGGCCGGCGTCGAGGGCTTCACGCGGACGCTCGCATCCGAGCTCGCGCCCGCCGGGATCACGGTCAACTGCGTGCGCCCGGGCGCGACGCACAGCAACCTGACCGCCCCGATCTTCACGCAGGAGGTGCTCGACGCCCTGCTCCCGCGGATTCCGCTCGGCATGGTCGCCGAGCCGGACTGGATCGCGCAGGGCATCCTCTTCTTCGCGTCCGACGCGGGCCGCTACGCGACGGGCACGACGCTCGCGCTCGACGGCGGCTACATCATGGACGGCAGCCTGGCCGCCGGTGCGGCCTACGGCTCGAGCTGATCGTCGCGCTGCTCGCCCGTCCCGAGCAGTCCGTCGCGGCCTCCGAGCTCGATGATGCCGGCCTCGGCGTAGGCCTCGAGCTTCGCGCGTGAGTCCTGGATGTCCAGGTTCCGCATCGTCAGCTGGCCGATCCGGTCGGTCGGGCCGAACGCGCCCTCGCCGCTCTCCATGCTCAGCCGCTCGGGGTGATAGGTGAGGTTCGGCCCGGTCGTGTCGAGTAGCGTGTAGTCGTCGCCGCGCCGCAGCTCGACCGTGATCTCGCCCGAGATCACGCCGCCGACCCAGCGCTGCAGGCTCTCGCGCAGCATCATCGACTGGGGATCGAACCAGCGTCCCTCGTAGAGCAGCCGTCCGAGACGCCGCCCCATCACGCGGTAGTTCTCGATCGTGCCCTCGTTGTGGATCGCGTTGACGAGGCGCTCGTAGGCGAGGTGCAGGAGCGCCATCCCGGGCGCCTCGTAGATCCCGCGGCTCTTCGCCTCGATGATCCGATTCTCGATCTGGTCGCTCATGCCGAGTCCGTGGCGGCCGCCGATCGCGTTCGCCTCGATCACGAGGGCGATGTCGTCGTCGAACGTGCGGCCGTTGATCGCGACGGGCCAGCCGTCCGTGAAGCGCACGGTCACGCGCTCGGGCTCGACCGCGATCGCCGGGTCCCAGTGCCGCACGCCCATGATCGGCTGCACGATCGAGAGTCCGTGATCGAGCAGCTCGAGGGTCTTCGCCTCGTGCGTGGCGCCCCAGATGTTCGCGTCCGTCGAGTAGGCCTTCTCGGCGCTCGCGCGGTACGGCAGCCCGCGCTGCAGAAGCCACGCGCTCATCTCGGCACGGCCGCCGAGCTCTGCGACGAACTGCTCGTCGAGCCATGGCTTGTAGATGCGCAGGCGCTCGTTGGCGAGCAGGCCGTAGCGGTAGAAGCGCTCGATGTCGTTGCCCTTGTAGGTCGAGCCGTCGCCCCACACGTCGACGCCGTCCGCGCGCATCGCCTGGACGAGCATCGTCCCGGTGACGGCGCGGCCGAGCGGCGTCGTGTTGAAGTAGGTCTTGCCGCCGCTCGAGATGTGGAACGCGCCGCAGACGAGGGCGACGATGCCCTCGCGCACGAGCTGCGCGCGGCAGTCGACGAGGCGGGCCTGCTCGGCGCCGTACGCGCGGGCGCGCACCGGCACGTCGTCGAGGTCGTCCTCGTCGTACTGGCCGAGATCGGCCGTGTAGGCGTAGGGGATCCCGCCCTTCTCGCGCATCCAGGCGACCGCGGTCGCGGTGTCGAGCCCGCCCGAGAAGGCGATCCCGATGCGCTCGCCGACCGGGAGCGAGGTGAGCACGTTCGACATCGCCGAAGTATGTGCCACGCGCCGGGTCGGTGCGCCTCACCGCGGGTTATGCACGGGCTTGTATAGAATCGCGGCTGTGAACCATCGACAGCAGCTGATCGCCGGGTTGATCGAGCGCGAGGAGCTCTCGAGCCAGGCGCAGATCGTCTCTGGGCTCGCCGAGCACGGCATCGAGGTGACGCAGGCCACCGTCTCGCGCGACCTCGATCGGATCGGCGCGGTGCGCATCCGCCGCAACGGCCGGCTGATCTACGCGCTCGCGGTCGACGAGCACGAGCCGGACCCGATGGGCAGGCTGCGCACGGCGCTCGGGCTCGTCAGAACGATGGAGGCGTCCGGCAACCTGCTCGTGCTGAAGACCGCTCCAGGCAACGCCCAGCCGGTCGGGCGCGCCTTCGACGTCGCCGATCTGCACGAGGTCGTCGGCAACCTGAGCGGCGACGACGCAGTGCTCGTGATCGCGCGTGAGCCCGGCACCGGGCAGTCGGTCGCCGAGCTCTGCGGGCGGATCCTCGCCGGCAAGGCGTGACCGGCGACCGCCCGCTCTGGTCGGGCCGCGTCGAGGGCGCGCTCGATCCCTTCATCCTCGCCTGGTCGCGCTCGCTGCCGGTCGACCGCGTGCTCTTCCCGTTCGACGTCCGTGCGTCGCAGGCGCACGTCCGCATGCTCGGTCGCCAGGGCCTGCTCGCACCCGCGGATGCAGACGCCCTCGCCGTCTCGCTCGGCGAGCTCCCCGAGCCGGACGCGGACGCGCCGGACGAGGACGTCCACAGCTACATCGAGCGGCGGCTCGTCGAGGCGCTCGGACCGCTCGGGCGGCGCGTGCACGCCGGGCGCTCGCGCAACGACCAGGTAGCGGTCGCGACGCGACTGTGGGCGAAGTCGGCGTGCCGCTCGCTCGCGTTCGGCGTGGCGAGCCTGCAGGCGCAGCTCGTCGCCAGCGCGCGCGAGCACGGGAGCGCGGTGCTGCCCGGCTACACCCACCTGCAGCGTGCCCAGCCGGTGCTGCTCGGCCACCATCTCGCGGCGCACGCGTGGATGCTCGAGCGCGACGCGGGGCGGTTGCGAGCGGCGCTCGCCGCCGCCGACACCTCGCCGCTCGGCGCCGGTGCGCTCGCCGGCTCGAGCCTGCCGCTCGACCCTGAGTCGACGGCGCGCGAGCTCGGCTTCGCGCGCAGCTTCGAGAACACGCTCGACGCGGTCGCCGATCGCGATTTCATCGCGGATCTCCTCTACGCCTGCGCGCTCTGCTCGGTGCATCTCTCGCGCCTCGCCGAGGAGATCATCCTGTTCACGAGCCAGGAGTTCGGCTTCGCCGCGCTCGATGACGCGGTGGCGCTCGGCTCGTCGATGATGCCGCAGAAGAAGAACCCGCAGGTCGCCGAGCACCTGCGCGGCCGCGCGGCGGTCTCCGTCTCGCGGCTGACGGGCTTCCTCGCGCTCGTCAAGGGCCTCCCGCTGGCCTACAACTCCGACCTGCAGGAAGACAAGGAGCTCGCCTTCGCGCAGACGCAGGCGCTCGCCGGCGGGCTCCAGGCGGCGCGGCTGCTCGTCGCCGGGCTCCGCTTCGACCGCGAGCGCATGCGTGCCGCGGCCGCGGATGGCTCGTGCAACGCGACCGACGTCGCCGAGGAGCTCGTGCGCGGCGGTCTGCCCTTCCGCGAGGCGCACGAGCAGGTCGCTCGCCGCGTCGCGGCCGGCGAGCGGTTCGCCGAGCCGACGCCCGAGCAGGCGGTGGCAGCGCGCACCGGTCCGGGCGGCACGGCGCCCGAGCGGGTCGCGGAGCAGCTTGCCGAGCTCGAGCGGAGGATCGCGGCGACGCTCGAGTTCGCGAGCGCGGAGTGACGCTGCTGGGCTCGCCCTGGCCGGATACGGCCGAGGCACGCGACGGCGAGCTGTGGATCGGCGGGCGCTCGGCGGAGTCGCTCGCGCGCGAGCTCGGCGACCCGCTCTACGTGTACTGCGCCGAGACCCTGCGCGCGCGTGCACGCGCCTATCTCGCGGCCGGTGGCGACGTCGTCGTCGCCGCCAAGGCGAACATGGCCGTCGGCGTGCTGCGTGTGCTCAGGGAGGAGGGGCTCGGCATCGACATCTCGAGCGCCGGCGAGCTTGCGGCCGCACGGCGCGCCGGCTTCGAGCCCGAGCGGATCGTCGCGCACGGCAACGCGAAGACCGACGCCGAGCTTGACCTGTTCGTCGGCGCCGGCTGCGGGCTGCTCGTGATCGACGGGCCCGACGAGCCAGAGCGCGTCGCTGCCGCGGCGCGACGCCATGGGCGCGTGCAGCGGGTGCTGGTGCGCGTCACGCCGGGCATCGCGGCCGGCGGGCACGAGAAGATCGTGACGGGCCATGCGGGCTCGAAGTTCGGTCTCGCTCCGGACCAGGCCGCGACCTGTGTCAGACGCATCCGCGAGCTCGAGGGACTCGACTGGGTCGGACCGCACGTGCACCTCGGCTCACAGATCGAGGACGCCGGCCAGCTCGAGTCCGTCGTCTCGCTGCTGCGCGCGTGGTGCCTCGAGCACGGCTTCGAGCCCTCCGTGGTCGACGTGGGAGGCGGGCTCGGCGTTGCCTACGGCTCCGCGGCGGCGCCTGATCCCGCGACCTTCGCCCGCGCGGTCGCCGCCGAGACCGGCGAGGCGTTCCCGCGTGCCCGCGTGCTCTTCGAGCCTGGCCGATCGCTGACGGCGACGGCCGGCGTGACGCTCTATCGGACGGTCACGCGCAAGACCGCCGGCGACGGCACGCGCTGGGTCGCGCTCGACGCCGGCATGGCCGACAACATCCGCCCGGCGCTCTACGGGGCGCGCTACACGGTGTGCGCCGCGACGAAGCTCGACGTCGCAGAGCGCGAGACGGTCTCGCTGGCCGGACGGCACTGCGAGTCGGGTGACGTGCTGCTGACGGGCGTCGAGCTGCCGCCACTCGCAGCCGGAGACCTCGTCGCCTTCGCCACCACGGGCGCCTACGTGCAGTCGATGGCGTCGACCTACAACGGCGCCCTCCGGCCGGCTGCCGTCCTGATCGAGCGCGGAGAGGCGCGCGAGATCACGCGCCGGGAGACCACCGAGGAGCTTCTCGCCCGCGATCTCGATTAGCGCAGCTACTAGGACAGATTCATCTCGGAGATTCTCTGAGAAAGAGTTAGTATGCCCTCAACATGACAGCTGACGCGAAACTCCAGGCCTACGCGAACCCGACGAAGCTCGTCACGACGCAGTGGGTGGCGGATCATCTCGAAGCTCCGAATGTGGTCGTGATCGAATCCGACGAGGACGTCCTGCTCTACGAGACGGGCCACATCCCCGGCTCGGTCAAGGTCGACTGGCACCTCGATCTGAACGACGAGGTCGCGCGCGACTACGTCGATGCCGCGGGCTTCGCCGCGCTCTGCTCGAAGCGGGGGATCTCGGCGGACACGCAGGTGATCTTCTACGGCGACAACTTCAACTGGTGGGCCGCCTACGCGCTCTGGGTGTTCAGCCTGTTCGGACACGAGAACACCGCGTTGATGGACGGCGGGCGCCAGAAATGGATCGCCGAGGGCCGGCCGCTGACGACGGAAGTGCCGGTGCGCGCGGCGTCGAGCTACGCCGAGCGCGAGCGCGACGACACGAAGATCCGGGCCTTCCAGCCCGAGGTGATGCCGCACGTCAAGGCGGGCGGGAAGCTCGTCGACGTGCGCTCGCCGGGTGAGTACTCGGGCGAGCTCCTGCACATGCCCGACTACCCGCAGGAGGGCGCGCTCCGCGGCGGCCATATCCCGACCGCACGCAGCGTGCCGTGGAAGAAGGCGGCGAACGACGACGGGACGTTCCGCGACGCCGGCGAGCTGCGCGCGATCTACGAGGTCGAGCAGGGGCTCGATCCCGCCGAGGACGTGATCGCGTACTGCCGCATCGGCGAGCGCTCGAGCCACACCTGGTTCGTGCTCACGCATCTGCTCGGTTTCGCCAACGTTCGCAACTACGATGGCTCGTGGGTCGAGTGGGGGAACACGGTGCGCGCCCCGATCGAGAAGCCGGGACACGAGGTCAAGCCCGCCGGGTCCCTATGAGGCCCGAGCTCGCCGCGATCGTTGAGGAGTTCGCGAACGCAGAGCGCGGCGAGCGCCTCGACTACCTGCTCGACTACGCGAACGATCTTCCCGAGCTGCCGGAGCGCTACCAGGACGGCTCGCACGAGACGATGCAGCAGGTCGAGGAGTGCCAGACGCCGCTCTTTCTCGCCGTCGAGCTCGACGACGACGAGCGCGTGCGCCTGTTCTTCGACGCGCCGGCCGAGGCACCGACGACGCGGGCGTTCGCCGGCATCCTGCACACGGGCCTCGACGGCGCAACGCCGCAGGAGGTGCTCGAGACGCCGCTCGAGTTCGCGCAGAAGATGGGCCTGAACCAGGCCGTGTCGCCGCTCCGCATGCGTGGCCTCTCCGCGATGCTGGGGCGGATCAAGGCGCTGGTCGCAGCGGCGACCGCTGGTTGATGGCCGGAAAGTGCCTGACACTATCTGGCCACGCCGTCGCGTG
>JANLRV010000184.1:0-5586 GCA_031361905.1 Actinomycetes bacterium | reverse complement strand
GGGGGGGGCGTCGTCCCGAAACCCCGCGCCCCCCACCCACTCCCCGGGCTCGCCTCTGTGCTAGAACTCCGGGGGCGGCGGCGGGGCCCCGACCTCGGCGCGCCCCCACGTCTCTGACCGCGCCCAGGTCGAGTCGATGCTGAGCGCGGTCGAGGACGAGCTCGGCCCGCTCTCGATCGTCTGCTCGAACGCGGGCGTGGCCGACTGGCAGCCGTGGATCGAGATCACCGAGCAGAGCCTCGATCGGATCGTCGGCGTCAATCTGACGGGCGCGTTCAACGTCGGGCAAGCCGCAGCGCGGCGGATGGTCGAGCACGGCTCGGGAGGGCGGATCGTCTTCACATCGTCGGTGCACGTGCAGATGGGCTTTCCGACGATGGCGGTGTACGGCGCGACCAAGCAAGGTCTGCGAGGGCTCGCCGAGACGATGGCGCTCGAGCTCGGAGCGCACGGCATCACCGTCAACCACATCGGCCCGGGCTGGGTGAAGTCCGCGCTGAACGACAGCTCGCCCGGGCTGCAAACGCCCCAGGACGAGCTCGCGACGCTCGCGCTGATCCCCCTGCCCCGCCCCTCCGAGGCGAGCGAGCAGGGTCGAGCGGTCGTCTATCTCTGCTCGTCCGACGGCGACTACGTGACGGGCGAGTACCTCCGAGTGGACGGCGGCTTCGTCGTCGGAAAGTACTGATCCCGATGCCGGCCATCACCATCGTCGGGGTTCCGGAATCGATCGAGCGCGAGCTTCGCGCGCGGCTTGCCGGAAACCAGCTCGCGGTCGTCATCGTCGGCTGCGGCGAGCAGCCCACCGGACCGTTCCTCGAGATCTCGCAGGAGACGTGGCAGTCGACGATCGCGGCGCTGCGATCGGCCTTCCGAGCCGCGCAGGCCGCGGCCGCCGAGCTCGTCGGCGGGGGGCACCCCGGACGCGTCGTGATGCTCGTGCCGACGGCCTCGCTCCGTCCCGTGCACGGTGCCGCCCTGCTCGCCACCGCCGGAGGCTTCCTGACGACGATCGGACAGGTCGGAGCCGCCGAGCTGGGCCCGACGGGCGTGACGGTCAACATCGTGGCGCACGGCTGGCTCGAGGGCGCGCCGGCCGCGCTGATCGACGGCGTGCCCGTCGGCCGGCTGACGCGGCCCGCGGACATCGCGGGCGCCGTCTCGTACCTCGCGTCCGAGGAGGCCGCGTACGTGAACGGCGCCGTGCTCGCCGTCGACGGGGGCTTCTGGATCACGAAGACGGCCGGCGGATCGCCGTTCGGGCGCTGATCCGGCCGGCAGATGCGACTCTCGCTCACCGATAACACGTTCCGGCTGCTCGAGCCGTGGGAGCGCGTGCTCGACCTGGCGCGCCTGCTCGAGATCGAGGCCATCGACGTGTGCCTGATGGGCAACCGGTCGCACCTCCGTCCCGAGCACGTGCGCGACGACATCCCCCGAGCCGCCGATCGGATCGTGACCGCGCTGGCCGAGCGATCGCTCGTCGCCTCCGACCTCTTCTGCATCCCCTGGACCGATTTCGAGCGCTTCGCCCCCAACCACCCGGAGCCGGCGGAGCGCGCGCGTTCGAACAGCCTGTTCGACGACATGCTCGAGCTCGCCGCGCGCATCGGCGCGCCGGGCATGACGATCCTGCCGGGCATCGACTGGCCCGGCGAGACGCACGAGGCCTCGCTCCAGCGCTGTGCGAGCGAGCTTGGCGCGCGCGTCGCGCGCGCGCGCGAGCGCGGCGTGCGCGTCTCGATCGAGCCGCACCTCGGATCCGTCGCGCAGACGCCGCAGGGCGCCGACGAGCTGTGCGCCCTCGCTCCCGGCCTGGAGCTGACGCTCGACTACAGCCACTTCATCTACCAGGGCTTCGCTCACGACGAGATCGCGGCGCTCTCTCCGCGCGCCCGGCACGTGCACGTCCGCGGCGCGCGCGCAGGCCGGATGCAGGCGCCGCTGCGCGAGTCGACGATCGACTTCGAAGGCATGGTGGAGGCCCTCCGTGCGACCGGCTACGCGGGCGACCTCTCGCTCGAGTACCTGTGGATCGATTGGGAGCACCTCAACGAGTGCGACACGCTCTCGGAGACCATCCTCCTGCGGGACCGCCTGCTTGACTGTCTCGCCAGGCGACCGTGGCGCTATCCCGAGCTCGGCGCCTGACGCCGCCCCCGATTGATGGAATCCCTCCCGCACCCCGCACCCCGTTCGATCAGCCGCCTCTCGACCGCCGAGGAGGTCGCCGATGTCTTGCGCGAGCAGATTCTCACCGGCGAGTTCGCACCGGGAGCGCGGCTCACCGAGGTGCCGATCGCCGCGGCGTTCGGCGTCTCGCGCAACACCCTTCGCGAGGCCTTCCGCCTGCTCGGGCGCGAGGGTCTCGTCGAGCACTTCCCGCACCGCGGCGGCTTCGTCGCACGCCTCGAGGAGGCTGACGTGCGCGATCTCTATCGCATCCGCCGCATCCTCGAGATCGCCGGCGTGCGAGCCACGCCGACCGCGAGCCCTGCGGCGTTCGATCGGCTGCGCCGCCGCTTCGCGCAGCTCGACAGCGCGGCCCGCGAGGGGAGCTGGCGCGATTCGGTCGAGCACGATCTCCGCTTTCACGCGTGCATCGCGGGTCTCCTCGAGAGCGCGCGCGTGGACGAGTTCTTCTCCGGAATCACGGCACAGCTGCGGCTCGGCGTGGCGATCTTGAACGTGGTCGACGAGAAGTACGCGCTGCCCGGGCCGCGGATCATCGAGCAGCACGCGCGGATCCTGGCCGCGATCGGAGAGCGCGATCTCGAGCTCGCCGTGCAGCTCGTCGACGACCACGCGCGCGAGAGCGAGCTGCGCATGATCGAGATCATCCGCGACCGGCCGCCCGCGCCGAGATAGCCCGTCTGGGCTAGCGGATGTCGAACGTGATCTGCTTGACCTCGGTCAGCGCGTCGCCGATCCAGCTCGAGAGCTCGCGGCCGGCGCCCGACTGCTTGGCGCCGCCGAAGGGCGCCATCTGATCCCAGTAGTTCGTCGACTCGTTGATGTGGACGGTGCCGTGCTGCAGCTCCTCGGCCGCCCACCACGCGAGCCGCAGGTCGTTCGTGAAGACCGCCGCCGTCAGCCCGTAGGGCGTCTCGTTGCCGATCCGCACGGCCTCCTCGATCGTGTCGAAGACCATGATCGGGGCGACCGGCCCGAACGTCTCCTCCTGCGCGATCTCCATCGCGCTCGTCACGCCGTCGATGATCGTGGGCTCGAAGAAGAGCCCGTCGTGGCCGCCGCCGCAGACGATCGTCGCGCCCTTCGCGACTGCGTCGGCGAGATGCGCCTTGGTGCGCTCGAGCACGGCCTCGGTGCGGACCGGTCCCATGTCGGTCTCGTCGAGCGCCGGATCGCCGACCCGCAGCGTCTTCGTGCGCTCGAGCAGCGCTGCGACGAACCGGTCCTTGACCGAGCGGTGGACGAGAATCCGCTCGGCCGCCGTGCAGCACTGGCCGGCGAGGTAGAAGCAGCCCATGATCGCCGCGTCCGCGGCCCGCTCGATGTCGGCGTCGGCGCAGACGATCTGCGGGCCGTTGCCGCCGAGCTCGAGCACGCGGTTGCGCAGGCCGGCGTCGCGGGCGACCTGCTGGCCGGTCTTGGTCGAGCCGGTGAAGACGACGGAGGCGACGTCGGGATGCCGCACGACCTGCTGGCCTGCGTCGCCGCGCCCGTGCACGAGGTTGATCGTGCCGGGCGGGAAGCCGGCGTCGTGGATCAGCTGCGTGAACAGCTCGGCGCAGATCGGCGCGAACTCGGACGGCTTCCAGACGGTCGTGCAGCCATACGCCAGGCCGTAGACGATCGGGATGCCGGCGATGTCGACGGGGAAGTTCCAGGGCGAGATCGCGGCGACGACGCCGACCGGCTGCTGCACGACGAGGATGCGCTTGCTGCCGAGGCGCTCCTGCGTCGACGGCATCACGCGACCCTCGGCGCGCAGCACGTCCTCCGCGGCACGGCGGAAGTGGTCGGCGGTGTACTCCTCCATCTCCTCGCGCGCCTCGCGGATCGTTTTTCCCATGTCGCGCGTGATCTGCTGCGCGATCTCCTCGTTGCGCTCCTCGCAGAGCACGAACGCGCGTCGGCAGATCGTCACGCGCTCGGCCAGCGGGGTCTTCCGCCAGGTCTCGAACGCGGTCTTCGCGGCGGCCACGGCGGCGTCGATCTGGCGTGGGCTCGCAGCCCGGCGGACGCCCGTGACCTCGCCGGTCGACGGGCTCACGACCTCGATCTCGGCGCCCTCGCCGTCAACCCAGGCGCCGCCGATGAAGGCACCGCGCTGCGAGAGATCCTGCGACATCGTCCATCCTCTTTCTCGGTGATCGTCCGTCAACGATAATGGTTCGAGGATGGCACGCGCGATCGGCATCAACCACGTGGCGCTCGAGGTGGGCGAGATCGACGAGGCGCTCGCGTGGTACGGCCGGTTCCTCGAGTTCGAGCTGCGCGGCCGCCAGCCGACGATGGCGTGGATCGATCTCGGCGACCAGTTCCTGGCGCTCTCGTCGGGCCGCCGCCAGGCGCCCGACGATCACCGCCATCTCGGCCTCGTCGTGGACGACAAGGAGGCCGTGCGAGCTGCGCTTCAGGCCGCCGGAGTCGCGGTGCCCGGGTCGGGCGGTCTGCGCTTCCAGGATCCGTGGGGAAACCTGATCGAGGTCGTCGACTACCGCGCCGTGCAGTTCACGAAGGCTCCGGAGATCCTCCGCGGGATGGCGCTCGACGGCCTCGAGAAGAGCGGCGCCGCGCAGGCCGAGCTGCACGCCAAGGGGCTGGGCGCGTAGAGCCCTTCGCGGTCCCGGCCGTCTCGACTGGCTGCGGTCGTCCGCGGCCGGCACGGCCTGGCTCGCAGGCCTCGCTCGGGCCGTGGCCACGTGCTGCCACCGCTGGAACGCAGCGATGCCGGCGAGGTACCGGCATGCTCGAGCGCCGAGACGCAGGACGTCGCCTCGGCTCGCGATGTCGGCGGTCAGATCCCACCACCCCTCCCGCTCGTCGATCCAGGAACGACGGTAGGAACGCTGGCGCGCGGCATTTGCAGCCCGTTGACCTTTGAGAAGGACGAAGTAGACGAGCATCCACGCGGCAAAAGCCGTCGTCAGGGCGCAGGACGTGACCGCAGCCATCGTGTGGTCTGACCACGAGCGGCCGGCGCCGATCCGATCGAGCACGACACGCAAGATGACGAGGACGACCAGAAGGATCGCGAAGGCGACGATCGTCGACCTGGGAGTCCCAAGACGATCAGCTGCTCCGACGGGTTCGTCGCTCGCCACGTCACAAGTATCGAACAGGATCACGCCGCCGGTCATCGCCTGAACGAGTGACCTCGCCTGGGCGATCGACGACGATGGCGTCGGCAGCGAGCACCTCGACGTCACGCGCTGGATGCTCGACGACCGCTGCAGCTGGATGAGTGGTTGCGTTCCGTCGGGGGTTCTGGGGTGTGTCTCGGCTGGTTCTGGCGTTCTGCTCGCCGCGAGTCGGCCCCCGGTTCGCTGTTCGAGAGGCGTTGCGGCGAGTGTGGGCCGTCTCGCGGCGAGCGTCACTCCGGGGTTTCCGGGCTTGTCG
>JANLRV010000145.1:0-4475 GCA_031361905.1 Actinomycetes bacterium | reverse complement strand
GTCGGCAAGGTCGGCGAGCGGCTCGCCGCGCCACAGTTCGAGCGCTTCGCGCTGGCAATCGAGCGCGACTTCCGCCTCGCCGCGCTCCAGAGCTCGCGCCGCCTCCACTCCGCCGCGCTCGAACCGCCGCAGGTCTAGCTGCTCGGGCGCGAGCCGGATTGCGTACCCAGGTGGGCGAGTCTCGATGCCTGCTTCCGGCCCGAGCGCTTTCCTCAGCTCGGAGATCTGCCGTGCGACTTGCGTGACGGCGGTCACGGGGGGCCGGCCCGCGTAGAGATCGTCTGCCAGTCGTTCGATCGACACGACTCGGTTCGCGTTGAGAAGCAGGATCGCAAGCGTTGCACGCTGCCGAGGCCCGCCGAGACGGATCGGGCCGTCGTCACCGACGACCTCGAGAGGACCGAGGATCCGGAACTCGAGCACCGCGGGCACCGTAACTGCTCACTGGCTGCGCGCGAAGTCGACACGCCGGTATCCGCTCGATAACGGTTCGGTAGCGGAGCGATGGATCATTCCGGCGGTCAAGCGGGACTCAAGGCGCAAACCAGAATGGAGCTACACGATGACTCATCTCCGACCCACGGCGCTCATCGCCGCTTGCATCGTGGTGGTCACGCTGGGAGCGACCATCGCCTCAGCACACACCGCTCGTTCGAGCACCGTCTGCAAGGTCGGACAAGCGTGCCTCAACGATGGGACGGTCTATCGCGTCACCAAAGCAACGGCTTCGACCAAGGTGACGGGCAACCACGGCAAGACGGCGACCACGACGCAGACGTTCGTGACGGTTCGCGTCGCGCTCTACAACACTCGGTCGACGCAGCACGACGTCGCGGCGACCGGCCTCGTCCTCCACGGCTCGAATGGCAAGTCGTACGGGCCGTCACTGAAGGGAGGCGTGCTGGATGGCGACGGGAAGCCCCAGCCGACATTCTTTCCGCCGGGCAACATGCAATGGATGGGCCCGCACCACAGGGCGGTCGTTGTCATGCTGTACGAGCTGCCTCGCGCCGCCGCGCACGGGGCGACGCTCCTCGTCGGTTCCGCACTCCCCCGGGCAGTCGTCGCGCTCGGCCTCTGACTCACCCGCTCCTCGGCTGCTCGTATGAATCTTGGGCGGCGCGGCTTCACCGGCTGCGCCGCCCAAACCCCGCCCACGCGTAGTACGAGCCGATTACGCTCAGAATCGCCCCTTTGCGGGCGCTTCTCCAGTGGGCCGGGCAGGTCTCGAACCTGCGACCTTGGGATTAAAAGTCCGGCCTCACGAACTGCGACTAGCTGTCGTGCCTTGTGACGTTGTGAACGGGTAGGGGTCTGTCCGGCCTTCCTTCGAGGCTGTGGGTTCTTGGGACTCACGACCTGAAGGAAGGCTCGGATGCTTGTGCACGGTAACGCGCGGTTGTCGCCGCGTGGTCGACGGGGGATGGTGGCGCTGATCGAGCAGGGCGTGTCGCTCAGAAAGGCGGCTGCGGCGAGTGGTGTGTCGCTTGCGACGGCGCATCGTTGGTGGTGTCGTTGGCGCGACGCGAGCGCGCAGGAGCGCGCGTCGGGCGCGTGTCTGGGTGATCGTTCGAGCCGGCCGCATTCGTCGCCGCGTCGGGCGTCGCGCGTGGTTGAGGCGAGGGTCTGTGAGTGTCGTGAGCAGACCGGCTGGAGTCCACGCGCGATCGCGGACGCGACCGGTGTCGCGCATCAGACGGTCTGGCGGATCCTCCAGCGTTTCGGCCTCTCGCGCCGGCCGCGTGCTGCGAAGGAAGCGGTGGTGCGGTACGAGTGGCCGTGCCCGGGAGACCTGCTGCATATGGACACCTCCGAGTACGCTCGCTTCGCCCAGCCCGGTCACGCGGTCACCGGCGATCGCAGCGTGCGCACGCCCGGCGCGGGTACCGAGCACGCGCACGCGATCATCGATGACCACTCGCGGGTCGCCTACGCCGAGCTGCACACAGACGCCACCAGCGACAGCGTCGTTGCGTTCATGCGCCAGGCGATCCGCTTCTACGCCGAGCACGGGATCCAGATCCGACGCGTGATGACCGACAACGCCTGGGCCTACACCAAGAGCAAAGACTTCCGCGACCTGCACGCCGAGCACCAGATCAAGCACCTCAAGACGAAGCCCTACCGGCCGCAAACGAACGGCAAGATCGAACGCTTCCACCAGACGATGGGCCGCGAATGGGCCTACGGGATGACCTACGCCTCAAGCAGCGCGAGAGCCACCGCCCTGCCACACTGGATCGAGCACTACAACCACACGAGAACGCACAGCGCCATCGGCGCGCCACCGATCACACGCGTTCCCAACCTCCCAAGGCACGACAACTAGCTAGCTCGGGCTGAAACGTCCTGCATGTGTGGGCATTCGTTGTCTGGCGAGCAACTTGCCCTGTTCCGAGCTACCATCGCCGGCGGCGGGCGCCGCTCGCGCGGTCGGACGCCACCGATGGAGAGCAACTGAAGGGACTTGATGCGGGCACTTATCGCAGGTGGAGGCATGGCAGGGCTGATGACCGCTCTGGCGCTGCGGGAGTCGGGCGTCTTCACGACGATCGACGTCTTCGAGCAGACGCGCACGCCGAGCACCGCGGGAGCGGGGCTGAACATCCCCCCGAACGCTGCACGGCTGTCGCGGTGGCTGGGCGTCGACCTCGACGGCGGGGACGCCAAGGGCCCGCACGGGGCAGTCGACGGCGGCAGGGCGGCGATTCTCAGCGAGACGCGGATGGTCTGGGAGGACGGCCACATCACGCGCAAGCCGCTTGACCACAACACGTCGGCCAACGACAACGCCGGCTTCCACCACATGCACCGCCTCGACCTGCTGATGTGCCTCCACAAGCGGGTCCTCGAGTTCGCGCCGGAGACGGGCGTCAGCTGCCCGATCCAGGTCCACATGGCCAAGCGCCTGGAGGCCGTCAGCCAGGACGAGGAGTCCGTGACGGTGACGTTCTCCGACGGCACGGCGGAGACCGGAGACCTGCTGATCGGTGCCGACGGAATCAACTCCGAGGTGCTGGAGGCGGTCTGGCCGGGCGCGTCGACCAAGCGCTGGACCGAGGTCGTCGTCTACCGCGGTCTTGTCCCGAGGGACAAGGTCGCCGCGGCGCGCAAGCCCGACGGCAGCCCGCTCGACTACAACCCCATCGAGACGATGTCGATGGACAGCCGCGAGACCCCGACGGCGCAGCATCTCACGTACTGGGTCCGCGGCGGCGAGCTGCTCAACGTGTGGCTCGCCTACTACGAGCCGAACGCCGAGGAGTTCGAGCGCGAAGAGGGCGACTGGTTCCCCGCCGACCGCGATGAGATGGTCGGCATCATGAGCAAGGCGTTCGAGGGCGACCCCCGTCACGACGACGTCGTCGCACTCACGAGCCTGATGGAGAACCCGACGATGTGGGGGCTCTACGACCGGGACGCGCTCGAGAACTGGACGGAGGGTCGCGTGGGCCTGGTGGGTGACGCCGCTCACCCGATGCTGCCGACCTTCGGCCAGGGTGCCGCGCAGGCCTTCGAGGACGCCGCGGCACTGGGCAAGTGCTTCGAGCTCCACGGCACCGACATCTACCGCGCGCTGTTGCACTACGAGCGCGTGCGCTACTACCGCGCGACGCGCTTCCAGTTCGCGTCGAAGTTCCTCTTCAAGCACCTCGAGCCGGAGGACTCACCTCAGCGCCGGCGGATCCTCGCTGCGGTCAACGAGCGGGACTACCCAGTCTTCGATCACACGGAGCGTGCGGCCAGCGACGACTCGTGGATCTACGCGTTCGACGCGCGCGGGATCGGCGACACGCTGCCGATCAGGAAGCTCGGGCCGTGGGACTTCCGCTCGCGGAAGGCGGCGCTCATCAGCGCCCGCAGGCAAGCTGCCACCAGCCTCTGGAAGCCGGCGAAGCCATGGACCGGCGACCGGCCCGTCACGCGCGAGGAGCTCGCACTGCACGCGACGTTCGACGACTGCTGGGTCGTCATCCGCGGCAAGGTCTACGACTTCACCGAGTGGAAGGACCACCACCCGGGCGGGCCCTTCGTCGCGCGCATGTACGGCGGCAAGGACGCCACGCCGGAGTTCGGCGAGTACCACAGCCGGCGCGCCGAGCGGCACATGGAGCACTTCTGCGTCGGGCCGCTCGTCGGAGCCCCGCCGAGCGTGCCGGCGACGCCGTCGGAGGTCGAGCCGTCCAGGACTTGACCGGGCGACGCCCTCAGAAGCTCTAACGGAATGAATCGTGAGTGGCTGGCGAGTGGCTCGCAAGCCTGGGGCGTGATCGCCTTGTAGCTGCTCCTGTACCGAACGGAACACCAAGTGGCGATCACGTTCCCGGCGCCCCCGAGACACCGCCAGACGCCACGAGGCATTCCGCTAGAGCTTCTAACTAGCACGGACACAGGATCGCCGGCGGCAAGCTGACCCTCGACAAGGTCCTCCACGCCAGGCCGCCTGAGGACATTTGACCTCGGCCGTCGGCGCA
>JANLRV010000059.1:0-12701 GCA_031361905.1 Actinomycetes bacterium | reverse complement strand
CCGGGCGTGCAACGCCCAGCAAGAGAACCGTAGGACGATCCAGCGACTCCAGACACCCCGAGACTTTTGAAACCGGCTCTAAGGCCCGTGCAAGCCGCCGGGGCGGCCCGAGCGATCCAGACGCCGCCCAGCCGCCAGCGAATTTCTGACGCGGGGCACTAGACCTTCTGCAGCTCCTCGGCGATCTGGGCAAGCGAGCGCTTGGCGTCGCCGAACAGGAGCGCCGTGCGGGGGAGGTGGAAGAGCTCGTTCTCGATCCCCGCGAAGCCCGAGGCCATCGAGCGCTTGAGCACGTAGACGTGCTCGGCACGATCGACCTCGAGGATCGGCATGCCGTAGATCGAGCTCGACGGGTCGTCCCGCGCGGCGGGGTTCGTGACGTCATTCGCGCCGATCACGAGCACGACGTCGGTGGCCGCGAACTCGGGATTGATGCGCTCCATCTCCCACAGGAGCGGGTACGGGACGTCGGCCTCGGCGAGCAGCACGTTCATGTGGCCCGGCATGCGCCCCGCGACAGGGTGGATCGCGTATTTGACGTCGATCTTGCGCGCTTCGAGCAGGTCGGCGAGCTCGCGCACCGCGTGCTGGGCCTGCGCGACGGCCAGGCCGTACCCGGGCACGATCACGACGCGCCGCGAGTAGGCGAGCTGCGCAGCGACGTCCGCGGCGCTGACCTCGCGCACCGGCTTCTGCTCTCCCCCGCTCGCCCCTCCCTTGACCGCCGACCCGCCGCCGAACGCGCCGAACAGGACGTTGCGGACCGGGCGGTTCATGGCCCTCCCCATCAGCTGCGTGAGCAACGTGCCGGACGCGCCGACGAGCGTGCCGGCGATGATCAGCGCGTCGTTTCCGAGCACGAAGCCCGTGGCCGCGGCGGCGAGCCCCGTGAACGCATTGAGCAGCGAGATCACGACCGGCATGTCCGCCCCGCCGATCGGCAGCACGGCAGCCGCACCGAGTAGCAGCGCGAGCACGCAGCAGACGGCGAGCAGCCACTCGTAGCCCTGGGCGCCGACCACCACGGCGCTGACGACGATCAGCCCGGCGAGCAGCGCGTTCCCGAGCTGCTGCGCCGGCCACGTGATCGGCCTGCCCGGGAGCAGCTCCTGCAGCTTGCCGAAGGCGACCAGCGAGCCTGCGAACGAGACCGAGCCGACGACGGCGGAGAAGAGCGTCGCGATCGCGGTCTTCGCGTCCATCGACGCCGCGGTGCTCCCGAGCTCGTGCAGCTCGGAGGCCGCGATCAGCGCGGCGGCACCGCCTCCGACGCCGTTGAAGAGCGCGACCATCTGCGGCATCGCGGTCATCCGCACGCGCCGCGCCGAGACTGCCCCGATCAGCGTCCCGACGATGATCGCGCCGATGATCCACCCGTAGTGCTGCACGCGCTCCTGCGCGAGCGTCGCGACGATCCCGAGCAGCATGCCGATCGCCGCCAGCAGGTTGCCGCGACGAGCGGTGCGCGGTGCCGAGAGGAACTTCAGCCCGAGGATGAAGAGGATCGCCGTGACCAGATAGGCGAGACCGATCGCATCCGCGCGACTCACTCGCGCTCTCCCGCCCGGCGAAACATCTGCAGCATCCGATCGGTCACGAGAAACCCGCCGACGACGTTGATCGTGCCGAAGCACACCGCGATCGCCCCGAGCACGCTCGCGAGCGTGCTCTCGGCCGCGCCGCAGCCGATGATGCCGCCGCTGATGACGACGCCGTGGATCGCGTTCGACCCGCTCATCAGCGGCGTGTGCAGCATCGCGGGCACCTTCGAGACGACCTCGTAGCCGACGAACACGGCGAGCGCCAGCACCGTCAGCTGGGCGACCAGGATCGCATCCACTAGAGCTCCCTCTCCGGCGCTGCCCGCTCGCTCCCGAGCCGCTCGCGGACCGCCTCGTTGAGCACCTCGCCGGCGTGGCAGACGACGACCGCGCGCGTGATCTCATCGTCGAGCTCGAGCGCGAGCACTCCATCCGGGGCGAGATGGCGCAGGAGCGTTGCGACGTTGCGCGCGTAGAGCGCGCTCGCGTGCCCCGGCACGCGACTCGGCAGGTCGCCGGCGGCGATCACGCTGACGCCGTGCGCCACGATCTCACGGCCGCGCACGGTCAGCTCGCAGTTGCCGCCCGAATCGGAGGCGAGGTCGACGATCACGGAGCCCGTGCGCATGCGCGCGACCGCCGCCGCGGTGATCAGGACCGGCGCAGGTCGGCCAGGGATCTGCGCAGTCGTGATCACGACATCCGCGTCGGCGACCGCGTCCGCGACGAGCTCCTGCTCGCGGCGATGCGCATCCTCGGCGAGCTCCGTGGCGTAGCCGCCCGCGCCTTCCGCGTCGCCGTGCCCGAGGTCCAGCTCGAGGAAGCGCGCGCCGAGGCTCTCGACCTGCTCACGCACGACCGCGCGCGTGTCGAAGGCCGTGACCGCGCCGCCCAGCCGGCGGGCCGTCGCGATCGCCTGCAGGCCTGCGACACCGGCGCCGAGCACGAGCACGCGAGCCGGCTTGACGGTGCCCGCCGCGGTCATCAGCAGCGGGAACATCCTCGGCAGCCGATCGGCGGCGACGAGCACGGCCTTGTACCCGGCGACCGTCGCCTGCGAGGACAGCGCGTCCATCGACTGCGCCCGCGTGATGCGCGGCACGAGCTCCATCGCCGCTCCGGTCAAGCCCCGCTGAGCGAGCTCCGCGACGCCCTCGGGGTCACCGAGCGGGTCGAGCAGCCCGACGACGAGCGTCCCGGAGGCAAGCCGCGCGGCGTCGTCTGCGCTCGGGCGGCGCACACACGCGACGGCGAGGCAGCCGACGAGCTCGCCGACCAGAGCGCCGGCGGCGGCGTACTCCGCGTCGTCGTAGCCGGCGCCGACCCCCGCGCCCGGCTCGATCACGAGCTCGTTGCCGCCCTCGCGCAAAGCCGCCACCTCATCCGGCACGAGCGCAACCCGTCGCTCCTCTGGCGCGCGCTCGCGTCGGACTCCGATCCGCATCCGGCTCCTTTCCACCCGGGCGCGCATCAGGCGCCACCAACGATCGCCGCGTTGATATCACACCCGCGTGCGTCCGGGCAACCGGGCAGGGCCGTAGCCTGTACCCGTGCCGCACGGACTGACGACCGCAGAGGCCGCGAAGCGGCTGACCGAACGCGGCGAGCTCGAGCAGCACGCGGGGAGTCGCAGCTACGGGTCGATCGTCCGGGAGAACGTGCTGACCCTGTTCAACCTGATGCTGGCTGCGTGCGCGGCCGCGTTGATCGCGACGGGCCAGATCGCCGACCTGCTGTTCGCCGGCGTGATCGTCGTCAACGCGAGCATCGGAATCTGGCAGGAGGTGCGCGCCAAGCACGCGCTCGAGCGCCTCGCCTTGCTCGTCGCGCCGCGCGCCCGCACGCTGCGCGACGGGAACGAGATCGAGCTCGCGATCGACCAGGTCGTGGCGGGCGACGCGATCGTGCTCGGTCCCGGCGACCAGGTGATCGCCGACGGGACCCTCCTCGAGGCCCGCTCGCTCTCGCTCGACGAGTCGATCCTGACCGGTGAGAGCGACTCGGTCTCGCGCCGTCAGGGGGAGCCGGTGCAGTCCGGCTCGTTCTGCCTCGCGGGCAGCGGCACCTATCTCGCCGAGCGCGTCGGCGCCGACGCCTATGCCGCCGAGCTCACCGGAGCGGCGAAGGCCACACGCTCGAGGCTCTCGCCGCTGCAGCAGGACATCAACCGCCTGCTGCGGATCCTGATCATCGCGATGGTGCCGATCGCGGCCGGCCTGATCTACGCGCTGCACGCGCACGAGACGCCGGTGCGCGAGGCCGTCGCAACGGCGGTCGCCGGGATCGTCACGCTCGTGCCGGAGGGCCTCGTCCTGCTCACGAGCGTCGCCTTTGCCGTGGGCGCGGCTCGGATCGCCCGCCGCGGCGCGCTCGTGCAGCGGCTGAACGCGATCGAATCGCTGGCGGGCGTCGACGTCGTCTGCATCGACAAGACCGGTACGCTGACCGACGGCACGCTCGTCTTCGAGGAGGTGCTCGGGCGCCCCGGCCAGAGCGAGGCCGAGCCGCGGGCGCTGCTCGGGCGCTACGCGGCGAGCCTCGGCGGACGCAACGCGACCGTCGACGCCCTGCACGAGGCGCTCGGAGGCCCGGTTGCGCCCGTCGCGGTGGAGGTCCCGTTCTCGTCACGCTGGAAGTGGAGCGGCCTGACGTACGCCGACGGCAGCACGCTCGTGCTGGGCGCGCCCGAGGCGCTCGGGGGCATGCCGCCCGAGCTCCAGCAGGCGGCGGCGGACCGCGCGGCGCAGCGCCTGCGCGTGCTGCTCTTCGCGCGCGCGACCGAGCCGCTGCGCGAGCCCGGCGACGGCGATCCCGTGCGCCCCGCGATCGAGCCCCTGGGTCTGATCTCGCTGTCGGAGCGGATGCGTCCCGACGCGGCCGAGACGATCGGCTTCCTGCGGAGAGCCGGAGTCGCCGTCAAGGTGATCTCGGGCGACGGGCCGCAGACGGTCGCCGCCGTCGCCCGCGCCGTCGGCCTCGACGGCGGCGTGATCACCGGTCCCGAGCTGCCGACCGAGCGTGCGGCGCTGCGCCTCGCCGTCGACCAGAACGTGATCTTCGCGCGCGTGCAGCCCGAGCAGAAGCGCGAGATCGTCGACGCGCTGCAAGCGCAGAGAAAGCGCGTCGCGATGGTCGGGGACGGCGTCAACGACGTCCCGGCGCTGAAGACCTGCGACGTCGCGGTCGCGCTCGGGAGCGGGAGCCAGATCGCCAAAGGCGTCGCCGATCTCGTGCTCGTCACCCCGAGCTTCTCGGCGGTTCCGGCGGCCATCGAGGAGGGCCGCCGCATCCTCATCAACGTCCGTCGTTGCGCCAAGCTGTTCGTCGTCAAGTCCGTCTTCGCGGCCGTGCTCGTCCTGACCGTCGGGATCGGCGGCGGAACCTATCCGTTCCTCCCGCGCCAGCTCTCCCTGACGGCCTCGCTGACCGTCGGCATCCCGGCCTTCTTCCTCGCGCTCGCGCCGCCCGCCCCCGCTCGCAGCGAGCGGTTCCTGCGCGATATCGCGCGCTTCGCCCTGCCCGGAGGCGTGGTGCTCGGCCTCGCGGTGCTGCTCGGCTACGGCCTCGTCCACGCATCGCTCGACCGCTCGCTCGCCCAGTCACAGACGACCAGCGTGACGATCCTCACGCTGGTCGGCCTCTACCTCGTGCTCGTCCTCGAGTCGGGCGGCATGCGCGCGTCGCGCCAGCGCGGCACGCTCGTGCCGTTGCTCGTCGCGCTGCTCGTCTGCGGCTACGTGGCCGTGCTGCTGTTCGAGCCGGCCCGCAGCTACTTCGCGCTCGCCGCTCCATCGCTGCTACCGGTCTCGGTCGCGCTCGTCTGCACCGTGTTCGCGATCGGCGCGCTCGGCGCGCTCGGGCTGTCGCTCACGCGACCGGGCGGCGAGGAGCCGCAGCTCGTGCGCTTCTGGCAGCGGGCACGCTGATAGCATGGCGACTCATGCACGGGGTGTGGCGCAGCCTGGTAGCGCGCTCCGTTCGGGTCGGAGAGGTCCCCAGTTCGAATCTGGGCACCCCGATAGCAGCGAGGGGTCGCCCATGAGGGCGGCCCCCGCAAGCTCGATGCCCTTGCTGGTCGCGGGCATCGACACCGTCCTGCTGCTGATCTTCGCGGGCATCGGGCGGCGGAGCCACGGCGAGGGGATCGCCGGTCTCGCCCTCACGGCCTTCCCCCTCGTGGCCGGCTGGCTGATCGCCGCGCTCGCCTCGGGCGCGCTGCGCGATCGCTCGACTCGCCTCGCCTCGCTGACCTGGCTCGCGGCGTGGCCGCTCGCGATGGCGCTGCGCGCGATCACCGGCCGCGGCCTCGCACCCGGGTTCCTGATCGTCTCGTTCGTCCTCCCCCTCGCGCTCCTCGTCGGAGCGCGCCTCCTGATCGGAGACCGCCGGTGACTGCGCCACGCGATGCCATTCTCGCGTTCATCGAGCACGAGCTCGAGACGCACCGTTACCGGGACTACGGGCCGATCGGCCTCCAGGTCTCGGGAGCCGAGCAGGTCTCGCGGATCGCCTGCGCGGTGTCGTCCAGCCACGAGGTGTTTGAGCGCGCGGCCACCGAGGGAGCCGAGCTCCTGCTGGTCCACCACGGGCTCTTCTGGGACAAGGACTCGCGCGTGATCGGACCGGTCATGCGGCGACGCCTAGAATCGCTCTTCCGCGCGGACATCACGCTCGCGGCCTATCACCTGCCGCTGGACGGCCATCAGACGCTCGGCAACAACGCCCTGCTCGCAGACGGCCTGCGCTTGCGCGACCGCCGCTGGTTCTCGGACCACGGCGGCATCCCGCTCGCCGTCGTCGGCACGCTGGCGGCCGCCGTGCCGGTGCAGCTGCTCGCCGAGCGCGTCGCCGAGCTGTGCGGGCGCACGCCGTTCGCCTTCAGCGGCGGGCCCGAGCACGTGCGCACCGTCGCGATCTGCTCGGGCCGTCCGAGCGGGCTGCTCGCCGAGGCGGCGGCGGTCGGCGCCGACTGCGTCCTCACCGGCGAGCCGCAGGAAGACTTCCGGGCGCTCGCGCTGGAGCTCGGGCTCTCGGTCCTGACCGCGGGCCATCACGCCACCGAGACGCTCGGCGTGCGCGCCGCGGCCGAGCTCGCCGCCACGGAGTTCGACCTGCCGTGGGTCTTCATCGACTCGCCGAACCCGGTGTGATCTGCCGGATGATTGGTTCCGTGTGTTCGGGTGTTCTGGGCGCTGGATCGTCACGTTCTGGAGGGGTTTCCGGGCGCAGGCGCTGCAGAGACGCAACGACAAGCCCGGAAAACCCTCAGTGACGCTCGCTGCGAGACGGCAGACACCAGACCAAACGCCGATCAACCGACGTGGCCTGCCGACTCGCAGCGAGCAGAACGCCAGAACAGACCGAGACACACCCCAGAACACCCGAACACGCGGAAGCACTCAACGAGATCCGGCGGGAGCGTCACCCTTGAAGCCGAGGGGCGAGAGCGTTACACTCAGCACATGCGCGATGGGATCCTCCGCCGGTGAGTCTTGAGACCCTCATCCGCTGCGCATTCGTCCAGAGCCCGCTCCCTGTTGAGCGGGCTTTTTTGTTGGTCGACTGAAGGAGTCGCAATGCCGAATCACCTCACGCCTGCCGAGATCTCGCGCGAGTTCGGACTCAAACGCGAGGAAGTGCTTCGCATCTGCGTCGAGGAGAACGTGCCGGTCTACAACGGCCGGATCGACAAGACCCTGTTCCACGCCGTTCGAGACGAGCTCGAGCGCGGGGTGTTCCAGACCGCTTCCTGATCCGAGGCGCGAGGTCGAATGACCACGCACCTCTGGTAGATTCGGGTCCGTGGTGGATCGCCGGCTGCGTGTGCTCGGTGCGGTGATCGTTGCCGCAGTCGTTTGTGCGCTCGTGGGCGTGCGCCCGTTGACCTATGCCGCATCGCGCGCCCCGCAGCCTGCGCCGAGCGAGCGACAGGCGCTCTACCAGCTGTATGCGAGCGATGCCGCGCTGGCGCGCGCGCGTGCGAGCGCGGCGACCGCGAGCGCGCGCCTGGCCACGGTCCGCGCGGCGATCGGCGGCCTCACGACGAGCGTCCGGATCGCGCGGGGAAACGTGCGCGTCGCCAACCGCCGTCTGCGCGCGCATCTCGTCGCTCTCTACCGATCCGAGCCGCTCGACTCGATCGACATCCTGCTCGGAGCGGCGTCGCTCGGTGAGGCCGTGGACGGCATCGACCTGCTCAACCGCTCAGCCCGCTCCGACGCCCGGCTCGCGCGGCTGACGCGCGAGGGGCGCCGCGCGCACACGCGCCGCTCGGCACAGCTCGAGCGGGCGCGCTCGGACGCCGAGACCCGGTCGCGGGCGGCCGACGCGCTCGTCGCCGGGCTGGCGCGCGCGGTCGAGTCGAAGCGCGCGCTGGTCGCCCAGCTGCGTGCCCGCCGCCTGCGCGTCGCGCAGCTCGACCTGCAGGCCCGAGCAGCCGTCACGCGCTCGCGCGCGATCACCGCTCCACCGGCGAGCGGCGGGGCGCCGACGCCAGACGCACCGCCGGCGACTGCGACCTCGCAGGCACCCGCGGCTGCGACGCAGAGCGCGACGGGCAGCACGAGCCCCGGCTCGACGCTCGTCGTCTCGGTGACGGCCTACAACCTGACCGGCAGCACCGCCAGCGGCCTGCCCACGGGGCCGGGCATCTGTGCCACCGATCCGCGCGTGATTCCGCTCGGGACGCGCTTCACGCTCCCCGGCTACGGGACCTGCCTCGCAGCGGACACGGGGTCGGCCGTGATCGGCGCGACGGTCGACGTGTGGCTCGCGGGCCAGGAAGCGGTCAGCTTTGGTCGAAAGACGGTCACGATCACGTTCCTCGGCACGTAGATGCAAGGCTCGCAGCTGAGATCTCTCCTCCTCATCCCCTCCCTTCTCGCGACGCTCGCCGCAGTCCCGTCCGCGGGGGCGGCACCGCTCCCGCGTCACCTGCTGCCGGCGCGCATCGCGAGCACCCTGAGGACGCACGGCCTCGCCGGCCTGGCGACCGCCGTCGCCGTCTCGGACACCGAGACCGGAACCGTCCTGTACCGGCGAAACGCCCTCCGCCCGCTCTTGCCCGCTTCGAATGAGAAGCTCTACGTCACGATCGCAGCCCTCACCGAGCTCGGACCCGACTTCCGCTACGAGACGCGGGTGGTCGAGGCCGGGACCCGATCGGGAGGCGTGCTGCACGGCAACCTGTTCATCGTCGGCGCAGGCGATCCGACGCTCTCGCGCTTCCGCATCACCGAGCTTGCGCGTCTGATCCACGCGGCCGGAATCACGCGCGTGACCGGCCGCATCCTCGGCGACGAGACGCTCTTCGATCGCCGCCGCAGCGGCCCGGGCTGGCCCGCCCGCTTCATCGACGTCGAGTGCCCGCCGCTCTCGGCGATCGCGATCGACCGCGACGTGGCGATCCAGGGAACGTTCGTGCGCACGCCCGCACGCCGGGCGGCGAGGCTGCTTCGGGAGGCGCTCGAGCAACGCTCGATCAAGACCGGCCCGGTCGGCGTCGGCAAGGCGCCGACGACGGCGACACCGATCGCGAAGACCTCGTCGCCCCCGCTCTGGCGCATCCTCCGCTTCATGAATCGCGAGAGCGACAACTTCACGGCCGAGATGGTCGCGAAGGGCGTCGGCGCGTATGCCGGCGCCGGCGGCACGACGGCAGAGGGCATGCGCGTCGCGCGCGGCGCGATCGCCCCGCTGCTCGGTGACGAGGCGCCCCGCCTGACGCTCGCCGACGGCTCGGGCCTCTCGCTCGCGGATCGCTCGACGGCCTCGGCGCTCGCACGCCTGCTGACGGCCGCGTCAGCCGATCCGACGATCGCCTCGGCGGTCTTCGGATCGCTCTCGATCGCGGGGCGGAACGGGACGCTCGAGCGGCGCATGCTGACGCTCGGGGGGCGGGTGCGAGGCAAGACCGGCACGCTCGAGGGCGTCTCGAGCCTGACCGCGTACGTCACCTCGACGACGGGCCACCGCTACGTGATCTCGATCGTGATGAACCGCAGCTCGCTCAGCTTCTGGCAGGCGCACTCGGCGCAGGACGAGATCGCCTCGCTCGTCGCGCGCCTCGCTGACTCCTAGCCGCCCGCGGCGACGAACTCGGCGAAGGCCGCGCTGTCGAGCACCGGAACGCCGAGCTTCTCGGCCTTCGCGAGCTTCGAGCCCGGGCTCTCGCCCGCCACCACGTAGCTCGTCTTCGAGGAGACCGAATCGGTCACCTTCCCCCCTGCCGCCACGACCGCGGCCCGCGCCTCGTCGCGCGTGAAGCCCTCGAGCGTGCCGGTGATCACGACGGTCGCGCCCGTCAGCGGGCCCTCGGCCGGCGCTGCGGCCTCGCCCTGCAATTCGAGCTGCAGGCCGGCGGCGATCAGCTCATCGACGAGCGCGGCGTGGTCGGGGTCGGCGAGCCAGGTCATCACGGCCTCGGCGACGACGGTGCCGACGCCCTCGACCTCGCAGATCTCCTCGAGGCTCGCGGTGCGCAAAGCGCCGATCGAGCGGAAGTGCTGCGCGATCGCCTCGGCGGTCACGCCGCCGACGTGCGGGATGCCGAGGCCGAAGAGCACGCGCCCGAACGGCTGGGACCGCGAGGCTCCGATCGCCGCGACGAGGTTCTCGGCCGAGCGCTCCTTGAAGCCCTCGAGCTCTTGCAGCACGACATCCGTGAGCCCGTAGAGATCGGAGACGCGGCGCACGAGGCCGAGCTCCCAGAAGCGCGAGACGAGCTTGTCGCCGAGGCCGTCGATGTCGAGCGCGCCACGCGCGACCCAGTGCCGGATCGACTCGAGCCCGCGGCTCGGGCAGCTCGGATTGATGCAGCGATGCTGCGCGTCGCCGTCGTTGCGCACGACCGGCTCGCCGCACGCGGGACAGCTCACCGGCATGTAGAAGACCGGAGCATCGGCCGGACGCTTCGCGAGCACCGGGCCGACGACCTGCGGGATCACGTCGCCCGCGCGCTGGATCACGACGGTGTCTCCGACGCGCACGTCCTTGAGATGGATCACGTCCTCGTTGTGCAGCGTCGCCATCTGCACCGTGACGCCGCCGACCACGACGGGCTCGAGGATCGCGAACGGGTTGAGCGCACCCGTGCGTCCGACGTTGACGCCGATGTCGATCAGACGCGTTGTCGCGGTGATCGGCGCGAACTTGTAGGCCACCGCCCAGCGCGGATCCCGCCCCACCGAGCCGAGCTGCCGTTGCTGCTCGAACGAGTCCAGCTTGACGACCACGCCGTCGATGTCGTATCCGAGCCCGGCGCGCCGCTGCTCGAGCTCGGCGCAGCGATCTGCGACCTGCTGGATCGTCTCGTGGGTGAGCGTCAGCGGGTTGACGGGAAACCCCCGCTCGCCAAGCCAGGCGAGCGCCTCGGAGTGCGAGCGGAAGTCGATGCCCTCGACCATGCCGACGGCGTAGCACCACAGCGAGAGCGGGCGTGCCGCCGTCATCTTGGGGTCTTTCTG
Source organism: Actinomycetes bacterium (assembly GCA_031361905.1). GTDB lineage: Bacteria > Actinomycetota > Thermoleophilia > Gaiellales > JALYLC01 > JANLRV01. The sequence goes on along the minus strand of JANLRV010000059.1, from coordinate 1,696 downwards.
GCGCAGCGACCCCGCGGCCGAGTTACGCGGGTTCATGAACGGCGACTCCCCGGTCGCGAGGCGCTCGGCGTTGAGGCGGTCGAACGCGTCACTCGGGATGTAGACCTCGCCGCGCACCTCGAGCAGGGCGGGAGCCTGCTCGCCGGCCGCGAGCGCCAGACGCAGCGGCAGCGCGCGCACCGTCCGCAGGTTCTGGGTGACGTCCTCGCCGATGCGGCCGTCTCCCCTCGTCGCGCCACGCTCGAAGACGCCGTCGCGATAGACGAGCGAGATCGCGAGACCGTCGATCTTCGGCTCGGTCACGAACGAGACGGCCGCGTCTCCTGCAAGCCGCCTGCGCATCCGGGCGTCCCACTCGACGAGCTCATCCGGCCCGCGTGCGTTCGCCAGCGAGAGCATCGGCAGCAGGTGCTCGACCTGAGCGAAGCCCTCGAGCGGCAGTCCGCCGACGCGCTGGGTCGGCGAGTCGGGCGTGACGAGCGAGGGGTCTGCCTCCTCGAGCGCCTTCAGCTCGCGATAGAGCGCGTCCCACTCGCCGTCGCCGATCTCCGGCGCGTCGAGCACGTAGTAGAGGTAGCTGTGCCGCGCGAGCTCGGCACGAAGGAAGGCGGCACGGTCGGCCTGCGCAGCGTCAGCCATCGATCCGCAGTATCGCCGGTCGCGCCCCGGAGCGATCGCCAATCGAGCGCCTCTCTCGGACCCGGCTTTCAGCGCGCACGCCGGCGCGCGCCGCCGGCAGCGAGCGTCACCGATGCTGCGCGATCGCCACGCCCGCGATCGCGAGCACGCCGCCGACGATCGTGAGCGCCGTCGGCACCTCGCCGAGCGTGAGCCAGGAGATCGCGACGGCCCCGGGCGGGACGAGGTAGAGCACGCTCGAGACGCCGCCCGTGGAGTCCGAGCGCGCCATCGCGTAGGCGAGCGTCACGTACGAGATGACGCCGGTGGTGAGAGCGACGAACACGACGGCTGCGGTCGCCGAGGCCGGCGCCGCGTCGATGGCGGGGCCGACGTCGGCCGCGAACGGGAGCGTCGCGATCGCGCCGACGATCGTCGCCTGCGAGACGACCCGGACAGCGCTCTGCCGGGCGAGCAGCGGCTTCTGCACGATGAACATCGCCGCCTGCGCCGCCGCCGCCCCGAGCACGAGCAGCGCGCCGCCGGAGCCGTCGATCCCGCCCCCCGAGCCGCGGGCGATCACCAAGGCGCCGGTGAACGAGACGAGCAGCCCGACGCCGAGCCCGAAACGCCAGCCTTCGCCCAGCAGCGTCGCCGCAGCGACGTACGTGAGGAGCGGGCTCGTCTCCGCCAGCATGCTCGCGGTGCCCGCATCGACGGTCCGCTCGCCGGCGACCAGCAGGCCGATGTAGGCGATGAAGAAGCCGCCGAGGAGCAGCACGCGCAGGCGGTCGCCGGCGGGCGATGGCCCGCCGCGTGAAAGGCGGCTTCGGCAAGCTCGACGCCGACGGCGCGCGCGACCTGATGACCCGCCCCGTGTGCATGAACTCGAACATCCACTCCGTCCTCTTCGCGCCGGACACGCTGGACTTCTGGGTGGCCAACGCCGACTCGAAGAACGTCGCCAGCCACACGCGCTACACGCATTACAACCTCGCCGTGTTACTTGCCGGAGGTCCGCCAGCCAAGCCCGACGCGGCCTCGGGCACCTGAGATGGTCCTGTCGCGGCCAAGTCAT
>JANLRV010000104.1:0-13483 GCA_031361905.1 Actinomycetes bacterium | reverse complement strand
GTCGCCTTCGTCTTCGGGTCGAACTCCTGTACGGTGGCGATCACGTGCAGGTGCGTCGGGCTAGCCGGGTCGGCCGAGCCCCAGGCGAGCTGGGCGAAGCTCGAGAGCTCGGCGGGGTAGCGCGTCTGCTTGACGTGCTGGCCCGGCGTCAGCAGCTCGGGGCGCGGGATCACGTAGGGCCGGTTCTGGATCTGGCGTGGCGAGATCCACGAGCCGCTGCCGACCTCGAGGTCGAGCGGGCGATACGGCACGAAGTTGCGATCGCGGGCGATGCCGAACTGGAAGCGGATCGGATCGATCCAGGCCGCCTGCATGATGCTGGCCCGATCGCCAGGCCCCACGGCGATCGCGATGTCGGCCTGCGGGTCGACGCCAAGCTCTCCCGGCAGGCCGCGGTTGCCCTCGGGACGGACGTCGAAGCCGATCGTGAACCGCTCCCGCGACTTCTGCTCGGCCGGCGAGAGCCGCAACCGCAGCGTCAGGTACTCCTCGTCGTTCGTCGCGCGGACCTCCCTGACCGGACCGCTCTTCGACGTCGCGAGGACGGTCGAGTGCACGCGTCCCCAGTCTGAGTCCTTCCCGTCGACCACGACGCCCGGCTTCTTGCCCGGCTCGAGCGCGAGCATGCCGAAGTGCTCCTCGTTCGTCAGCGGGTTGCGCCACAGCTCGCGGCGCTGCTCGTAGTCGACGGTGTTCCAGGTGAACTTGAACCACTCGTCCTGCCACTCGAAGACGAGCCCGCCCGCGAAGCCCTCGTCGCGGATGTCCTGGAGCATGTCCACGTTGTTTGTGGCTGCGCCGATCTCCGAGTGGCCGCCCTGGTTGCGCCCGAGCGGCGCGTTGTGCGCCTTGCCGACGCTCGTCGGCTGCCCGAACTCGGTGATCATCACGGCCTGCCCGTGATGATGCGCGCGCAGCTCGTGCAGGTAGCCGGCGTAGGGGTCGATCTTGCCGTCGCGCGGCCTGCGGTAGCGCTGATAGCTCGTCTGACGTCGCAAGAAGTCGGGGTAGTACGGATAGGCGTGGTAGCTCGCGAAGAACCCGCCCGGCCAGCGCGGGGTCGCGCGGACGTGCATCGCGTCGACCGAGGCGTAGTCCTCGAGCACGAGCGGCTCCTGCGGGTGCTTGAGCGGGTCGTCCGTGACCCAGTTCGTGAACGTGATCGGCCGGCTGTAGCCGCGCTTGGCCTCGAGCTCCGCGGTGTGGTCGAGCATCGAGGCGATCCAGCTCTCGGTCGGCGAGGCCTCCGGCGTCGTCGTGATGTACCTGCCGCTGTAGACCGGCATCAGGCGGTTGACGCGATCGGTGTCGTGGACGACCTCCGGATCCCACTCGACGCCCACCGACCAGCCCATCAGCCACGGCGAGATGTCTGAGCGGAAGCGCCCGTTCGCGTGCCCGAACGCGGGCTTGATGTCGGCGTTGCCGTGCACCACCGCGACGGCGTCCTCGATCTCCTTGCGCATCAGATCGATCGTCGTCTGGTCGTAGAGGTCGTAGTGACCATGGCGCTTCGCCGCTCGATCCTGATCGGTCACACGCGAGTCATAGAGCTTCTCATCGAAGACCCGGTCCTCGGGGATCCAGATGCCGTGGATCACGTAAAGCGGACGATCCGGGTGGGTCAGGTCGTACGCGCGCAGCGCCTCGTAGAAGTCGGGCCGCAGGATCGTGTAGACGCGGATCACGCGCACGCCGACCTCGCCCATCTGCTTGAACCAGGTGTCGTAGTCCTTGCGCACCGCCGCGACCGCGCCGGGCTCGTTTCCGGGCACCGTCGAGCCGAGGTTGACGCCCGACCAGAAGCGCGCCACATACGAGCCCTTGTAGGCCACGCCGATGTCGTTGCCGACGACCTTCGCGGACAGCTTGAGACCGGATTCGACGATCGGCGGAGGGCCCGTCTCCCGCGTCACGGCCGAGCCGATGCTCATGGCGACCACGGCGATCGCGACGATCAATCCGAGCAGGCTGAAGCTCGTCGTGTTCGACATCTCATCTTCCTATCGGCAGCGGCGGCGAACACCTGAGCCTCCGGGATACTCTGAGCGCATGGACGCCGCGATCACCCGGGCCTACGAGCTGCTCGACGAGCAGCACGCCGCCGTTCGGGCGCTCCTGCCCCCCGATTGCGAGGTGATCGACGCGCACACCCACCTCGGGCTCGACGAGGACGGGACGTCGCTCTCGCTGGAGGATCACCTCGCGACGCTGGACGAAGCAGGGGTCGCCGGGGCGTTCGTCTTCGCGCTCAACGAGCCTGACCGGGAGCCCGCCTACCGCAAGCCCAACGACCGCGTGCTCGCGTGGGCGGCGGAGGCCCCCGAGCGGCTCTGGCCCTTCGTGCGCCTGTCGCTCGACGAGGATCCGATCGCCGAGGCGGAGCGCTGCCTCGACCGCGGCGCGCGCGGCATCAAGATGCACCCGCGAGCGCAGCTCTTCCGCGTCAACGATCCGCGCCTCGAGGATGTCTTCGCCCTCGCGGCCGAGCGGCGCATCCCCGTCTTGATCCACGCCGGACGCGGCCTTCCGCCGGGCATGGCGATCGAGCTCGCGCACGTCGCCGAGCGACACCCGGAGGCGTCCCTGATCCTGGCGCACCTCGCGATCGCCGAGCAGGGCCGCATCGGACGCGCCGCGAACGGCCAGCCGAACGTCTTCTTCGACACCTCGGCCTGGTCGCCGATCGACCAGCTGCACCTGGTCTCGCTCGTCGCGCCCGAGCAGATCCTCTGGGGGAGCGACATCCCCTATGGCTCGCCGCTCGCCGCGCAGCGCCTCCACCTGGGCGCGCTCGCCCGCACGAGCCTCGACCCCGAGACGGTGCGAGGAATCTTCGGCGGCACTGCGAGGGGGCTGATCGAGGGACGCCGGCCGGCTCGGCTCTCTGCTCCGGCCGGCCCCCCGCGCATCGAGCTCGGCTTCTCACGTGCGCGCGTGCTCGTCTACCTCGCCTCGGCGACACCCACTCTCTGGCAGGGCCAGCGCGAGCTGGTCGGCTTCCTCGGGCTCGCGGAGGCGGCCTGCGACGACGAGGGCGACGACCTCGCCGACGTCGCGGAGCTGATCCGCTGCACTGCAGCGCTCTCGGACCACGTGACGGCCGACGGACCCCCGAGCCAGGCCGACCGCTACCTCGTCTGGCGCCTGCTCTGCTTCGCGCAGGCGAAGGCCGCATTCGATTGAATAGCCCCGTGGAGTCGTTCGACGTCGCGGTGATCGGAGCGGGCACGACGGGCTCATCGATCGCGTACCACCTGACCCAGCGCGGGCTGCGGCCGGTGGTCTTCGAGAAGACGCGAGCGGCGGGCGGCCCGTCCGGCGCATCCGCCGGGATGTGCCGCCAGCACTACACCCAGCCCGCGATCGTCGAGATGGCGAAGTGGGGCTGCGAGTTCCTCGCCGAGATGAAGGCGCGCGTCGGCTTCGCCTCGGGCTACGAGATGTCGGGCTACCTCGTCGTCGGCGGCGAGGCGCGCGCCGCCGCGATCCGGCAGGCCTACGAGACGATGCGCGCGTGCGGCGTCGAGGTCGAGCTGTGCGACGTCGACCGCATCCGCGAGCTCGAGCCACGGCTCGCAACCGGCGACCTCACGATCGGCTGCTACGAGCCGACCGGCGGGCACGCGCAGCCGCTCTTCGTCGCCGACGGGCTGACCCGCGCCGCCGAGGCGGGCGGCGCGACGCTGCGACTGGGCACGCGGATCACGAACGTACGACCCGACGGCGATGGCTGGCGCCTCTGGACCGGCGACGGCACGCAGGTGCTCGCCGAGGCCTGCATCGTCGCCTGCGGGCCGTGGACGAACAAGCTCACGCGCTCGCTCGGCGGCTTCGTCCCGCTCGCGCTGAGCCGCGGGCAGGCGGGCCGGTTCAGGCCCCCGCACAGCTTCGGCGCGCCCGGCCCGATCATCTCCGATCACGTCAACGAGCTGTGGCTCAAGCCCGAGGGCTCCGACGGCCACTACCTCGTCGGCGGCCGCGGTGGCCGCCTCACGCGAGGACCGCACGTGCGTCCGACGGGCCAGGCCGGAGCCGACATCGAGATGCTCGAGACGTTCGCGCGCGAGCTCGAGATGCGCATGCCCGCGATGGGCCGCGGCGTCTGGCGCGGGTCGTGGTCGAGCTACTACGACTTCACGCCCGACGGCAATCCCGTGATCGACTTCGTGCCCGGTCGCCGCAACCTGATGATGGCGACGGGCATGTCCGGCCACTGCTTCAAGCTCGCGCCCTCGCTCGGCAAGGGCGCCGCAGAGCTGCTCGTGGACGGCACCGTCACGAGCTTCGACTGGTCGGTCTTCTCGTACGGCCGCTTCCGGCGCAGCGGCGGTCAGGTGACCGGCGGGCGCGGACCAGGCTGATGATCGCGGTCGGGGGCATCGTGCTGGCGGCGGGTGCAGGCGCGCGCTTCCGCGCAGCGGGCGGCGGGATCAAGGTGCTGGCGCGCTCCGGCGGGCGCAGCCTGCTCGAGATCGCGATCGCCGCGATCGCGGACGCGCCGCTCGCCGACCGCGTCGTCGTGGTCGGCGCCGAGGCCGAGCACGTGCTCTCCGCGAGCGACCTTCACGGCGTGCGCGCGGTCACGAACTTCGCCTGGGATCTCGGCATGGCGAGCTCGCTGCAGACCGGCCTCGCGGCGCTCTCAGAGGAGTGCGAGGCCGCGCTGATCGTGCTCGCCGACGCGCCGCACCTGCGCGCGGAGGCGGTGCAACGCGTCGCCTCGGCCGCGCGGCACGATGCGCTCGTGAGCGCCGCCTACGCCGGTCGTCGCGGCCACCCGGTGGCGATCGGGCGCGATCTCTGGGCGCGCATCCCGACGGACGGAGAGCTCGGCGGCAAGGCTCTGGGCGAGCCGGCGCTGCTCGTCGAGTGCGGCGATCTCGGAGAGCCCGGCGATGCGGACACGCCCGATCTCGTCGACTAGTCCTCGGCGCCCCCGCAGCAGAGCGACTTGAGCTTCGCGAGCAGCTCCTCGCGGCAGCGCTCCTCGTCCTCGCAGCCCGTGCAGGCCTTCACGTGGTGGCGGAGCTTGACCTCGAAGCGATAGGCGCACGCGCAGGGCGAGCACTGCTCGAGGTGGCGCTCGACGGTGGCCTTGTCGGCCGGCTGCAGGAGCCCGTCGAGGTACGCCTGCATTCGCTGCTCGGCGTGCGTGCACGCGTCGACGGTCGTGCTCATGCTCGGCCTGCCTCTTCGAGTTCCATGGAGTTGGCGAGGCCGGTCTTGAGCATGCGCCGGCCGCGGTGGAGCCGCGACATGATCGTCCCGATCGGGACGTCGAGGATGTCTGCGGCATCCTGATAGGAGAAGTCGGCGAGGTCGACGAGCACGACGGCATCGCGGTACTGCTGGGGCAGCGACGAGAGCGCGCTGACGACGCCGCCCTGCGAGAGCTTCTCGACGACGACGTCCGCCTCCTCGGGGGCGGTCGCGCCGCCCATCCGCTGGTAGAGGTAGTAATCGCTCTCCTCCACCGGCTCGATCTGGGGCGTCCTCGACTTCTTGCGTCCCGCATCGATCGCGAGGTTGTGCACGATGCGCAGGATCCAGGCGCGCAGGTTCGTGCCGGGCGTGTACTGCTTCCAGGAGCGGAAGGCACGCACGTAGGCGTCCTGCACGAGGTCTTCGGCCTGGTCGACGGAGCCCGTCAGCCGGCGCGCGACGCGGTACGCGTCATCGGCGTACTGCAGCGCGTCCTCTTCGAAGCGGACGCGATCGCGCGCACGGGAAGCGAGCTCGTGCGCACCGGTCTCGGTCTCGATCTCCGGCTCCATAAGGGAAACGTACACGCCCCCTTCGAACGGTGAGCTGGGAGGCGCTATTCCCTCGGGCGGGCTCTGCGGGCCTTCAGCGCCTCGCTCACGACGGGCAGAAGGGAGACCACGATCACGAGCGCGACGCCCGGCAGCAGGTACCGGTCGATCTTCCCCGGGGGGATGCGGCCGCCCAGCCAGTAGCCCAGCAGGACCACGCCGACGGTCCAGACGAGGCCACCGAGCACGTTCCAGACGAAGAACGTGCGCGCCGGCATCCCGAGCAGCCCGGCGACGGGGTTGAGGAACGTGCGGACGATGGGGATGAAGCGCGCGAGCACGACGGCCTTGGCCGGTCCAAAGCGGGTGAAGGCGACCTCGGCGCGCTCGACGTAGCGCGCCTTGAAGATGCGCGACTCGCCTCGCTCGAACAGCTTCGGACCTGCCCGGCGGCCGATCAGGTGGCCAAGCTGCGCGCCGGCGATCGCGCAGATCGGCGTGCCGATCAGGAGCGCGGCGAGCGAGAGCTGCACGTTCAGCACCTTGACGGCGGCCGACGATGCACCGACTCCGGCGAGGAAGAGCAGCGAGTCGCCGGGCAGGATCACGCCGACGAGCAGCCCGGTCTCGGCGAAGATGATCGCGAACACGCCGATCACGCCGAGGCTCTCGATCAGCGAGCGGGGGCTCAGCACGTTGATGGCGAGCGGGATCAGGGCGAGCGTGGTCACGTCAGCGCGGCGGCCGGATCAGGTACGCGCAATCGCGCTCGTCGCGCGGCAGCGGTGAGCTTCCGACGCGGTTGACGATGAAGCTGCCGCGCTCGCCCAGAGCGACGCGAGCGCCGCGCCGCGGAGCGGCGCCGTCGCGCTCCTCGAGCCCATAGCCGCGCGAGGCGGGAACGAAGATCAGGTGCCCGATCGCGGGCAATGGAACGGCCTCGGCGAGAGCAGGGACTGCCGCTGCGCCGCCGAATCGCATCGCATGTACCGTCGCACCCTGCTCTCGATCTGCGCCGTGATCGCGTCCGCCCTGCTGATCGTCGGGTGCGGCGACTCCGGGTCGAGCAACGCCAAGGACACCGTCACCACGGCGAAGCCCGAAGGAGGCTGCACCTTCAGCGAGCCGGCCGCGGCTGGCACGAAGAAGCAGCAGTTCGCCCGTGCCGGGAAGGTCCTGCAGGCCGGCAAGCGCTACGCGATCGACTTCACCACCACGTGCGGCCTGATCCGCGTGGTCCTCGACCGCACGGTCGGAGGCCCGATCCCCAACTCGATCGCCTTCCTCGCGACGAAGCGCTTCTACGACGGGCTGACCTTCCACCGGGTCGTCCCCGACTTCGTGTTGCAGGGCGGAGACCCCGACGGGAACGGCGGGGGCGGGCCCGGCTACAGCGTCGTCGGAGCGCCGCCGCAGGGCTACCGGTACAAGCTCGGCGACCTCGCGATGGCGAAAACGTCGAGCGCGCCTCGCGGCGACTCCGGCTCGCAGTTCTTCGTGATCTCGGGAGCCGGCGGCACCCAGCTCCCGCCCGACTACGGCATTCTCGGCCACGCGGCCGACAAGCGCTCGCTCGCGACGATCAGCCGGATCGCGGCCCTCGCGATCGCCGACTCGGCGCCGTCGAAGCCGGTCTGGATCGTGACCGCTCGCCTCAAGGTCATCGGCTAGCGCAGCCCGCAGACGCAGCTTGCGCTGCTCGAGGGGCGGCACGACGACCACCGTCTGACGCGTCCGGCGTCGCAGGAACACCCCGGCGACGAGGAGCGAGATGGTGAGGACGATGCGACCCACAACCGCGAGCGTAGCGCCTGCACCGCCCGCTCACGCTGTAGCGTGAGAGACATGCCGAATTGGAACCGCATGACGATCGCCGCCCTCGCCGTGATGGCCGCCATCGGATCGATCTCGGGCGCCGCCGCCTCGATCACGAGCTCGCGCGCCCCGGACTGCGGCACCCGCGTGCACGCGAAGGGCCACGTCAAGCGCGTGATCTGGGTGTGGATGGAGAACCACTCGGCCGGCACCGTGCTCGATCGCAAGGCCTCGCCCTACCTGACCTCGCTCGCCCGTGCCTGCGGCGTCACGAGCGACGCCCACAACATCACGCACCCGTCGCTGCCGAACTACATCGCCGCCACCTCCGGCGACACGCAGGGCATCACGAACAACTGCGATCCCGATGAGTGTCCCGTGCGCGCGCCGAGCATCTTCGGCCAGCTCTCGCAGGCCGGCAAGAGCTGGCGCAGCTACCAGGAGGCGATGCCAGAGCCGTGCAGCCGCTCGGGCCACGATCGCTACGCCCCGCGCCACAACCCGGCCGTCTACTACGTCGATGCGCGCGCCCGCTGCGACAGCTGGGATGTGCCCTTGAGCGCGCTCTCGGCCGATCTCGCGCAGCACGCGCTGCCCGACTTCTCGTTCGTCACACCGGATCTCTGCTCGGACACCCACGACTGCCCCGTCGGCACGGGCGACGACTGGCTCTCGCGCTTCGTCCCCCGCCTGACCGGGACGGCGGCGTACCGCGCCGGTGAGATCGCGCTGTTCGTGACCTGGGACGAGGGCGAGGGATCGGGCTCGATCGACTGCCTCGCACACGCCGACGACCGTGGCTGCCAGATCGCGACCGTCGTCGCGAGCGCGCGCACGCGGCCAGGCACGGTCGATCGCGAGCGCGTCTCGCACTACTCGCTGCTGCGCACGGCCGAGGAGCTGCTCGGCCTGCCGAAGCTCGGCCATGCCCGCAGAGCGCGCAGCATGCGCGATGCCTTCGGGCTCTGAGCCGTACGGAGTCTGACGCGAACGGCGAGTTCTCAGTCGTAGGCGCGCACGCGGCGATACAGCGTGTCGCGCTGCACCGGCCGCTTGCCTGCCGAGCGGATCAGCCGGCAGAAGTCGTCCGCCGATGCCCGGTAGGTCGTGCCCGCGGCCGAGACCACGTTCTCCTCGATCATGATCGAGCCCATGTCGTCGGCGCCGAAGTGCAGCGCGACCTGGCCGATCTTGAGGCCTTGCGTGACCCACGACGACTGGATGTGGTCGACGTTGTCGAGAAAGAGGCGCGAGACGGCCTGCGTGAGCAGGTAGTCGAACGCGGTCGGCGTCTCGGTGACGGTCTTGCCGAGCTCGCTGAAGTCTGGCTGGAACGTCCACGAGATGAACGCGCGGAAGCCGTGCAGCTCATCCTGCAGGTCGCGGATCAGGAGCATGTGCTCGACGCGCTCCTCGAGCGTCTCGACGTGGCCGTACATCATCGTGGCCGTCGTCGACATGCCCAGGCGGTGCGCGTCGCGCATGATCCCGAGCCACTCCGCCGAGCGCGTCTTCTTGGGCGCGAGGATCTTGCGCACGCGGTCGACGAGGATCTCGGCGCCACCTCCGGGCAGCGAGTCGAGGCCGGCATCGCGTAGGCGCGAGAGCACCTCGGCCGGCGTCAGGCGACTCGCGCGCGCGATGTGCTGGATCTCGGGCGGCGAGAGCGCGTGCAGGTGGATCGGGTAGCGCTCCTTGATGCCGCGGAAGAGGTCCTCGTACCAGTCGATCGTGAGATCGGGGTGGTGCCCGCCCTGCATCAGCACCGCGGTCCCGTCGAGCTCGAGCGTCTCCTCGATCTTCTTGAAGATCACGGCCTTCGGCAGGACGTAGCCCTCGCGCCGATCGCCCGGCTTGCGGTAGAACGCGCAGAAGGTGCAGTCTGTCTTGCAGACGTTCGTGTAGTTGATGTTCCGGTCGATGATGAAGGTGACCTCATCGGGATTCGTCTTGCGGCCGCGCAGCTCGTCGGCGGCCGTGCCGATCGAGACGAGGTCGCGGCTGCGCAGCAGGATCGAGGCGTGCTCGGAGCCGAGCCGCTCGCCCGCGAGCGTGCGCTCGAGGATCTCGGAGACCGATCGGGTCTGCGTCTCGACGGCTGCCATCAGCGGATCCGCGCGGCGTCGATGAAGCGGAGCGGTGGAACGGACGCGATCAGCCCGCGCTCGGCGGCGAGCTCGTAGAAGCGGGTGAGGCCGGCGCGCTCGCGCTCGCCGAAGCCATAACGCAGCTTCTCGAAGTAGCGCGCGAGATAGCCGGCGGGAAAGTCGAAGCGCCCCGCAGCGGCACGGGCGACGAGGTCGCTCTGCTCCTGAGCCTGCGCGAGCGCATCGGCGAGCACGCGATCGACGCGTGCGAGATCGGCCGCCGCGCAGCTCGCCCGAGCCGCCCAGACGGCAAACACCATCGGCAGGCCGGTGTGCTCGCGCCAGAGCGCGCCGAGGTCGTGGTGCGGGGTGGGGTCGCTGAAGGCCGAGACGAGCGCGCGGTCGCCGATCAGCAGGCGGGCGTCCGCCTCGGCGTCCTCGGCGAGGATCTCAGCCTCCGGCAGCAGCACCTGCGCGAGCACCACCGAGGTCGCCGACTCGCTCGTCGCGGCGATCGTGCGCACGGCCGAGAGCGGCAGCGCGGTGACGAGCTGGACCGACTCGACCGCACCGTCGGAGCCCACGCAGAGCGACGGCAGCAGGACGTAGCTCTCGGCATCGCGGGCGTAGGCCACGCTGGAGACGTTCGCGGCGTCGACCTCGCCCGCGGCGAGCAGCTCGTTGAGGCGCGTCGGCACGCCCACGACCTCGTCGATCCCGTTCTCGGCGAGGTGTCGCGAGAGCGCCCACTCGAGCGGGAACGTGTTGATGTAGTCGACACGGCCGAGGCGGAGAGGCATCAGCCGCACCGTATCGCGTCCGGCAGTGGTGCGCGGAGCGCGATCGCACAGGCGACGGAGCCGCCGATGATCACCGGCCCCGTCGCCAACTCGATCGTGCGCTAGTTGAAGATGATGAAGAAGCTGCCGTTGGCCAGAGCCGTGTTGTCCGAGGCTCTGATGATGACCGAGGCACGCGGGACTCCGGGGCCGATCGGACAGTTCGAGAGCGGCGTAAGCTGAACGCTCTCGACATGCGCGTTGGAGGTGCCAGCCCACTCCGACGTCGCCACGGCGACCTTCGGGGTGAAATCGCCGTAGATGCAGTAGATCCCGGTCGGGAACCCGGTCTGCCGCGCCACCGCGGTGATGTTGAACGAGCGAGTCGCATCGAACGTCGCGTCACTCTTCACCATCGCGTAGGCCACAGCCGTTCCGTTGGCGCCGGCTGGGCCAGCTGCGCCCGTGGCGCCCGTGGGACCGGCCAGCCCGCGTTCACCGGCGGGTCCTGTCTTGCCGATCGGGCCGGCCTTCAGCTGTCCCTTCTTGAAATCCGCCGAACGGAGCGTGCCGTTCTTGACCTTTGCGCCCGTTACCGCGTCAGGCTGCAGCTGAGCCGACGCTATTCGCGGGAAGCGACGTTGCGGCATACCCGACCCCACCGAGTGCGAGAAACAGCGCAAGCGTCGCGGCTACGTTCGCGTAGGTGCAACGCGATGCGACACGAGACAACATCATCGATCAACCCCCAACTCGACATCACCCGGGAAGATCCCCGGGATGCGCTCACCCTAGTGGTGAAAACAGCGCGTGTGGGGAAAGCAGTTCCGGATGCATCTCAAGACTGACACCGCCGGCACGCCGTTGCACCACTCTGAGGCAGGAGGACTCGACGCGGTACCGTTCGATCATGCACCGGATCGAACGAGTCGTGACGAGACGTGATCTGCATCGGTCTGGCGGCGACCTCGACTTCTGGCTCTCTCAGCCGGTCGAGAAACGCATCGCGATGGTGGGAGAGCTCCGTGACGACTACTACGGGTGGCGGGATGCACCTCGACCGCGACTTCAGCGGGTTCATCGCGTGCTGCGTCGCCCCGTGACGCCCGGTTTCTGATCGTTGGCGGCTACGCGCTCGCCGCGCACGGCCACCCCCGCTTCACGAAGGACCTCGACGTCTGGATCGCTACGGGCTCTGCGAACGCCGGCCGGCTGCTGGCGGCACTCGAAGGCTGACGCCTCCGGGCGAGCTCAGCCGAAGCGCCGCACGACGTTGTAGAGCGTGTCGCGCTGCACCGGCTCGCGCCCGGCCTCGCGCACGAGCCGAACGAGGTCCTCGATCTTCTCCTCAGTCGGAGTGACGGCGCCCGCGGCGTGGGCGATCGTCTCCTCGACGACCGTGCCCTGGATGTCGTCGGCACCGAAGTGCAGCGCGACCTGGGCGAGCGGCGTCGAGATCATGATCCAGTACGCCTTGATGTGCGCGATGTTGTCGAGCATCAGCCGCGCGACGGCGAGCATCTTGAGATCGTCGTGGCCGGTCGTGAACGTCCAGCCCCGTCGCTCGAAGACGGTGTTCTCGGGGTGGAACGGGAGCGGCACGAACGCGAGGAACCCGCCGGTCTCGTCCTGCAACGCGCGCAGCCGCAGGAAGTGGTCGATTCGCTCCTCGTAGGTCTCGACGTGGTTGTAGAGCATCGTGCAGTGCGTCGGCATGCCGATCGAGTGCGCGATCCGGTGCGTCTCGATCCAGATGTCGGGATGCTCCTTGCCCGGCGCGATGATCTTGCGCACGCGGTCGGCGAAGACCTCGGCGCCGCCGCCCGGGAGCGAGCCGAGCCCGACGGCCTGAAGCTGCTTGAGCACCTCCAGGTAGGAGAGCCCCGAGAGCTTCGTCATGTGGTGGATCTCGCTCGCCGTGAAGCACTTCAGGTGCACGTCGGGGAGCGCGCTCTTGAGCGAGCGGATCAGGTCGAGGTAGTAGTCGAAATCGAGGTGCGGCGACTCGCCCCCGACCATGTGGATCTCCTGGTACCCGTTTCGCGCGTGCACGTCGAGGGCGTGCTGCGTGAGCTCGCCGATGTCCCAGGTGTTCGCGCCGGCCTGCTTGTTCGTGCGCGCGAACGCGCAGAACTTGCACTTCACGCGGCACACGTTCGTGTGATTGAGGTAGAGGTTGTTGACGAAGTAGACCTCGTCGTTCCCCTGCTTCATGCGCCGTGCGGTGTTCGCGAGCTCGCCGACGGCGAGCAGGTCGTCGCTCTCGAGCAGCGCGACGCCGTCGTCGAAGTCGAGCCGCTCGCCGGCCGCGACCTTCTCGCGGACCGGGTCGAGCAGGGATCGTGTCAGCATCGTCGCCATCGGAGTGTCTACGCCTCGCGTTCGGTCGCTGCCTGCACGATTGCAGTTAGTGAGGTGACGTCGCACCGGTCTCCGACCTCGGCGAGCGCCGCGAGCGCCGCGCGGGCGTGCCGGCGCAGCTCCTTCCGGGTGTCCTCGATCGCACCCGTCGCCCGCACGCGGGCGAGCACCTCGGGGACGCCGCCCTCGGTCAGCGTGCTGTCGGCGATCGCGGCACCGACGCGGCAGTCTCGCGCGGCGGCCAGGAGCAGCGGCATCGTGACCGTGCCATCGAGCACGTCCGTGCCCGCCGCCTTGCCCGTCGTCGCGGGATCACCGTCGCAGTCGAGGATGTCGTCGGCGAGCTGGAAGGCGATCCCGAGCGCGTCACCGAACCGCTCGAGCGCGGCGACCGGGGTCTCGTCGAGACCGCCGTAGATGCCACCGAGCGCGCAGGCCACGGCGAACAGCCGGCCCGTCTTGAGACGGCAGCGCTCGAGGTAGGCCTCGAGCGGCGTGTCGGAGCGCCGCACCTGCTCGGCCTGCAGAGACTCACCGCGCGCGAGATCGAGCGACGCCTGCGCGAGCTTCGCGATCGCGTCGACGCGACCCGTGGCCGCGAGCTCGGCGAACGCGCGCGCGAACAGGTGGTCGCCCGTCGCGAGAGCGATCTCGGCGCCATGCCGAGCCCACACGGTCGGCAGCC
>JANLRV010000054.1:0-25832 GCA_031361905.1 Actinomycetes bacterium | reverse complement strand
CTAGATGAGTGATTCCGTTCCGTCGGGGGTGCGGGGGTGTGTCTCGTCTTGTTGTGGCGTTCTGCTCGCCGCGTGTAGGCCCGCGACGCTGTTCGAGAGGCGAGGCGGCGAGTGCGGGCCGTCTCGCGGCGAGCGCCACTCCGGGGTTTCCGGGCTTGTCGTTGCGTCTAGGCAGCGCCTGCGCCCGGAAACCCTCTTCGCAGATCTGCGTTGATCGCGGATCAGCTCACATCGCTGTCAAGCTTCGCTTGACAGCTGACGCAACGATCCAGCGCCCAGAACCCCCGACGAACCGGAATCACTCATCTAGTGCGCGCGTCGGCGGGCAGCTAGCTTTTCGACGCGTGGCCGGCGATCGCCTCGCGGACCTGGCGACCGAGCTCCACCGGGTTGAACGGCTTGGTGATGTAGCCGATCGCACCGACCGCGCGCTCGCGCTCGCGATCCTCGATGTCGGCGCGCGCGGTCAGGAAGATGATCGGGATCGACGTCGTGCGGGCGTCGGCACGGAGCCGGGCGGCGATCTCGAACCCGTCCTCACCCGGCAGCATCACGTCGAGCAGGACGACGTCCGGCGCCTGCTCGTGGATCGCCGCGAGCGCGCTGCCGCCGTCGCCGGCCTCGCGCACCGCGAAGCCGTCGGCCTGCAGGTTGACGCGGCAGAGCAGCCGGATCGCGACCTCGTCGTCGACGATCAGGACGTTCATGCAGCTCCGCGGCGCCGGCGGGGAGCTGCCTCTTCCGCGACCTGCTCGCTCGCGGGCAGCTCGACGAAGAACGTCGAGCCCGCGCCCTCGGTCGACTCGACCCAGATCCGCCCGCCCATCGCGGTGACGAATCCCCGCACGAGGTAGAGGCCGAGGCCGATGCCACGGATCCCGCGCGACATCGCCGCGTCGACGCGGAAGAATTTGCGGAAGAGGTTCCGCTGGTCGCGCTCGGAGATGCCGATCCCCTGGTCGGCCACGGACAGCTCGATCACGCGCCTCCGCTTGCGCACGCGCACGGTCACCGTGCCGCCGTCGGGCGAGTACTTGATCGCGTTGTCGATCAGGTTGATCAGCACCTGGCGCGTGCGGTCCGCATCGGCCGTCGCGTACGCGCTGCCGGGTGGCAGCACGAGCTCAACGTTGTGCTTCTCCGAGCGGCCGCTCGCCCAGGCCACGAGCTCGCGGACCTCCGCGGCGATGTCGACGGGGCGAAGCGCGAGCTCGACGGCACCCGCCTCGAGCCGGGTCACGCTCAGCAGCCCTTCGACGAGCCGCGTGAGGCGCTCGGCCTCGCTCGCGATGTACCGCATGAACGTGGTGCGCTCGGCCTCGGCGAAGGAGGCGTCCTCCCGCAGCAGCGTCTCGGCGAAGCCGTAGATCGAGGTCAGAGGCGTGCGGAGCTCATGCGAGACGGTCGCCACGAAGTCGGACTTGAGCTGGTCGAGCGCGCGCTCGTCGGAGACGTCCCGCATCGCGAACACGCGTCCGAGCGCGTCATCGCCCGACGCGCGCAGCGGCGCCGCGGTGACCGAGAGCCAGAGATCCTGCCCGGCTCGCGTGAGGCGCACCTCGCTCGGCACGTCGGGGCCGGCGGCTCCGAGGACGGCGAGCGCCGAGCCGTCCGCGTCGCCGAACTCGCTGCGCAGGAGCTCGCCGAGCTCCCGCCCGAGCGCGCGCTCGGCGGCGAGCTCGGTGACGTGCTCGGCCGTGGTGTTCCAGAGCGTCACGCGACCCTCCGACGACGTCGCGACGAGCGCATCCGCGACCTGGCCGAGGATCGCCGCGGCGTTGTCTTTCTCGCTCGCGACCTGCTCGTAGAGGAGCGCGTTCCGCAGCGTCACCGAGGCCGAGTTGGCAAACGCCTCGAGCGCATCCGCATCCGAAGCGAGCCACGCTCTCGGCGTCTTCGAGTAGACGACGAGCGCGCCGACGACTCCTCCGTCAGACGACCCGATCGGCGCTGCGGCATACGCGCGGAAGCCCGCCTGGGCGAGCGTCGCGGCGCGACCGCTGCGGCGCTCGGTGCCTCGATCGGCGACCGTCACCGGTCGCGTTGCTGCGAGCACCTCGGCCGCGACCGGATCGGCGATCGGCACCGCGGGAACGAACTCGTCCTCGCCCTCGTAGGCCCGCAGGACGAGATCATCGCCCTCGCGCAGGCGCAGCGCGCAGGCATCGGCCTCGAGCAACGCAACCGCCTGGGAGGCGATCTGCCGCAAGACGACGCGCGTATCGAGATCGGCCGCGAGCAGCGCGCCGATGCGCTGCAGCTCTCGCGCGGTCGTGCTCGCACGGCGCTCCGCCTCCTCCAGCGCGGTGCGCTCGATCGCCGTCGAGGCCGCATCGCGCAGGCGGTCCGCCAGCGCGACGTCCGCGTCGTCGAACGTGCGCGGCGCGTCCCAGATCAGCGTCAGCTGCCCGGCCGCCGTGCGGGCGCCGACGCTCGCAAGCGGAATCGCCATCAGCGAGGCTCCCTTCAGGTCGCGCAGCTCGCTGCGGCGCACGCGCGAGTCGTCTGCCAGCGCGGCCGCGACGATCACACGACGCTCCTCCATGCAGATGCGCTCGAGCGTGGTCGGCGCCGACTCGCCCGGCTGGCCGAGCCGCACCGTCACGCGGTCGGCGCCGAAGATCTGCTTCGCCGCACGCGCGAGCGCACCGCGGGCGTCGGTCAGCGAGCGCGCTGTCGCGAGCTCCCCCGCGATCAGCGACGAGGCGCGCTCGAGCCGCGCCTCGACGCTGCGCGCGCCGATCACCATCGCCGTGTCGATCGCGCGCGTCGCGAGCCGCGCGAGCGCGGTCGACTGCTCGATGTCGGTCGTCGTGAACGCGGGATGCGGCGTGTACGCCGAGATCACGAGCGCGGCGCGACCATCGCGGTCGATCCGCAACGGCACCGCCAGCTCGCGGCGAACGCTCGCGAACGCTGCGTGCACGGGCTCGTCGGCTGCCGGATCGAAGCGGCGCACGACCGGCCGCCCCGTCGAGATCGCCGAGCCGACGCAGCTGTCATCGATCCGAAGCGTGGCCTCCGAGAGCGCCGCCGGGTGTCCGTACGACGCGATCAGCGCCAGCTCGTCCGTGCCCGTCTGCTCGATCCACACGGCGGCCGCATCGGCAGAGACCGCCGAGGGCGCGAGCTCGACGAGCCGCGCGAGCACGCCTGCCGCCTCGGTCTCGGTGGCGAGCGCCTCCGCGGCACGGCTGACGCTCGACTGCGCACCGGCGAGCCGTCGCGCGTTCGCACGCAGCGAGGCGACCCCGAGCGCGAGCGCGCCGAGCTCGATCAGCCGTGCGAGCAGCATCTGCTCGTCGTCGCCGAGCGCGCGCTGCGGCACGTGTCGCAGCGCACCGAGCGCGACGCCGTCGAAGACGAGCAGCTCGGCGGCGTTCGGGCCCTCGTCGTCGGGCTCGGCCGAGGCCGGATACCAGCGCTCGGCGTCGTCGCCGAGCCGGATGCCGACGCTCTCGATCGGCAGACGGTTGCGCAGCTCGGCTGCGAGCGCCGAGGCGACCCCGCTCGGATCGCCGAGAGCCGTGAGCTTCCGCGCGACCGCGCCGATCACCTCCTCGACCCGCCGTGCCGCATGCACCTCGCTGCGCGCCTCGACGCCGGTCAGGGCGCTCCGGCCGATCGCGGCGAGACCCTCCAGCGCGATGCGGGCCCGTGCAGGCTCGACCTCGACGCCGGTGGCCACGATCATCGAGGCCGGCGAGCGCTCGAAGGGCACGGCGATCAGCCGTTCGGGCACGACGCCCAGCTCGTGCACGAGCGCGGTCGTCTCGGTGCGCGACCCGGCGTCGCCGGGCAGCACGAGCACCGTGGCAGCATCGACCAGGTTGCGGGCCTCGTCGACGAGCAACGCCAGCACGTCCTCGCGGTCCACGGCGGTCGCCCCGGCGGCAGCCAGGCGCGCGCTCGCGGTCAGCGCTCGGTCGGGGCGCTCGTTGCGCGCGGCGCGCCCGAAGGCGGCGTCGTCCAGCACGCTCGGTGCGCGCTCGAGCGCGATCGCCGCGAGGGCACCGAGCGAGACGGCAGCCGCGCAGACCGCCGCCACCACCGGCTCGACCCCGCCGACCGTTGCGGCGAGCACGCCCGCGAGTCCGACAGCCAGGCAGGCGAGCAGTGCCAACGCGAGCAACCGGAGGCGCGTCCGGCCATGCGAACGAGACCCGGGCACGCGTGCCACCCTACCAGGAGTTCGGCTCGCGATCCGGCCCTGCGTCGCCGGACCTCCGCCATCCCCGGCGCGAGCGGCGATACGCTGACGTCGATGGAAGCCGAGACGACAACCCCTCGACGTCTGCTGCTGGCTCGCCCGCGCGGCTATTGCGCCGGCGTCGAGCGGGCCGTCGACACGGTCGAGCGCCTGCTCGAGAAGCACGGAGCGCCGGTCTACGTGCGCAAGCAGATCGTCCACAACATCCACGTCGTGCGACGGCTCGAGCAGCGCGGCGCGATCTTCGTCGAGAGCGAGGACGAGGTCCCGCCCGGCGCGACCGTCGTGCTCTCCGCCCACGGCGTCGCGCCGACGGTCCACGAGAACGCCTCCCGCCGTGGACTGCACGCGATCGACGCCACCTGCCCGCTCGTGACCAAGGTGCACAACGAGGCCAAGCGCTTCGCGGCCCGCGGCTACCGGATCTTCCTGATCGGCCATGCCGGACACGAGGAGGTCATCGGGACGATGGGCGAGGCGCCCGATGCGATCACGCTCGTGCAGACGGTCGACGATGTCGCCACGCTTGCCGATCCCGGGACGGAGCTGCTCGCCTACGTGACGCAGACGACGCTCTCGGTCGACGAGACGACGGCGATCATCGCGGCCCTGTCGGCCCGCTTTCCGACGATCACGGCCCCGCCCAAGGACGACATCTGTTACGCGACGACGAACCGGCAGCTGGCCGTGAAATCGCTCGCGCGCGAGGTCGATCTCGTGCTCGTGATCGGCTCGGCGAACTCGTCGAACTCGCAGCGTCTCGTCGATGTCACCCGCGACCTCGGCATCCCCGCCTACCTGATCGATGACGAGACCCACATCCAGGAGCAGTGGCTCTGGGGAGTCGGCACCGTCGGGATCACGTCGGGGGCATCGGCGCCCGAGTGGCTCGTCGAGCGCGTCGTCGAGTGGTTCCGCGTGCGCGGCGTCGCCGAGATCGACGAGCACGACGTGATCAAGGAGAGCGTCCACTTCGCGCTCCCCCGCGGCGTCCGATCGCTCGCCTGAACACCCGACTGTGAGAGCCGCATGAAGATCAGCGCCGCTGTGCTGCGCACGGCGAATACCCCGTTCACGATCGAGACGCTCGAGCTCGACGAGCCGCACGCCGGCGAGGTGCTGATCGAGCTCCGCGCCGCCGGCGTCTGCCACAGCGACTGGCACGTGGTGACCGGCGCAACGGGCCACTCGCTGCCCTGCGTGCTCGGCCACGAGGGCTCGGGAATCGTGCGGGCGATCGGCGACGGCGTCACGCGCCTGGCGGTCGGCGACCACGTCGCGCTCAACTGGGCGCCGAGCTGCGGCGGCTGCTTCTACTGCCTGCGCGAGCGACCGAGCCTGTGCGGAACCTACACCGCGCCGATCTGGGCCGGCACGATGATGGACGGCACGACGCGCCTCTCCGACGGCGGCGCGCCCGTGTACCACTTCAGCGCGCTGGCCTGCTTCGCCGATCACGCCGTCGTGCCGCAGGAGTGCTGCGTGCCGATGCCCGAGGGCGTTCCATTCCCGATCTCGGCGGTGATCGGCTGCGCGGTCACGACCGGCGTCGGCGCCGTCCTCAACACGGCCCGCGTCGAGCCGGGATCGAGCGTCGTCGTCTTCGGCGCGGGCGGCGTCGGGCTGTGCTCGGTGATGGGCGCACAGCTCGCGGGCGCGAGCACGATCATCGCGGTCGATCGCGCCATCGCGAAGCTCGAGCTGGCGAAAGAGTTCGGCGCAACGCACGGGCTCGCTGCCGACGAGCACCTGATCGACGGCATCCGCGAGCTGACCGGAGGCCGAGGAGCAGACTACGTCTTCGAGGCGATCGGCATCCCCTCCGTCCAGGAGCAGTGCCTCGATGCCGTGCGTCCCGGCGGCACGATCGTGCTCGAGGGCATCGCGCCGATGGGGAGCGGCACGAACTTCCCCGGCGCGCTGCTGACCCGGCAGGAGAAGACGGTGATGGGGTGCTACTACGGCACGGCCAACACCGCGCGCGACTTCCCGCTCTACGCCGATCTGTACACGAAGGGCCGGCTCGATCTCGACCGGCTGATCTCGCGGCGCTATCCGCTCGCCGAGATCAACGAGGCCTACGCGGAGATGCTCACCGGAAGCGCGGCGCGGAGCGTGATCGAGTGGTGAGCCTCCCGACGCGCACGCGCGTGCTCGTCGTCGGCGGCGGCATCATGGGCGCGTCCGTCGCCTACCACCTCGCGAGGAACGGCGAGCGCCCGCTGCTGATCGAGCAGTCGAGGCTCGCGGGCGGGACGACGTGGCACGCGGCCGGCATGGTCGGGCGGCTGCGCACGACCGGCGCGATGGCGCGCATGAACGATGCAAGCGCGCGGCTCTATCAGCGGCTCGAGGCCGAGACCGGAATCGCGACGGGCTGGCGCCAGTGCGGCACGCTCTACGTGGCGCGCACGCACGATCGCATGACCCAGTTCCACCGCACCGGGTCGATGGCCGAGCACTTCGGGATCGGCTACGAGATGCTCGACGCGCGCGAGGCACAGGCGCGCTTCCCGCTGCAGCGGGGCGACGACCTCGTCGGCGGCCTCTCGATTCCCGACGACGGGAAGGTCGAGCCGGCGTCGCTGACGCGCTCGCTCGCGCGCGGCGCCGAGCTCGCGGGCGGGACCGTCGCCGAGGACGTGCGCGTCGCCGAGCTGCTGCTGCACGACGGCCGCTGCGTCGGGGTGCGCACGGACGACGGCAGGGAGATCGAGGCCGAGCACGTCGTGCTCTGCTGCGGCATGTGGACGCGCGAGCTCGCGCTCGCCGCCGGCGCGAACGTGCCGCTCTACCCGGTCGAGCACCACTACGCGATCTCTCGCCCGGTCGGCGAGGACATCGATTCGTACCCGTGCACGCGCGACCCCGACGGGCAGATCTACTACCGCTCGGACGGCGACGTGATCTGGCTCGGCGCGTTTCAGAGCTACACCAAGGCGTGGATGGTCGATGCGGTGCCGCACCCGTTCAGCTACCAGCTGCTCGAGCCGGACTGGGAGAAGTTCGAGCCGGCGAGGATCGAGGGCGAGCACCGACTGCCGATCCTCGCCGAGGTCGGCTACGACCGCTTCGTCAACGGCCCCGAGAGCTTCACGCCGGACTCCAACTTCATCGTCGGCGAGACGCACGAGCTGCGCGGGCTCTGGATCGGCGCCGGCTTCAACTCAGCCGGGATCGCCTTCGCGGGCGGTGCCGGCGAGGCGCTCGCCGAGTGGATCCTCGGCGGCGAGCAGCCCTACGACCTCGCCTCGATGGACGTGCGACGGTTCGCGCCGTTCCAGGGAAACCGCGAGTTTCTCCGCGCTCGCGTGACCGAGGCGGTCGGCGTGCACTACCGCATGGCGTGGCCGAACCTCGAGTTCGAGAGCGCTCGGAACCTGCGCGTCTCGCCGCTCCACGAGCGGCTCGACGCGGCCGGCGCCGTGTTCGGGCAGAAGCTCGGACTGGAGCGTCCGAACTGGTTCGCGCGAGCGGGACAGGCGCGCACCGTCGAGTACTCGTTCGGTCGCCAGAACTGGTTTCAGAACCACCGCGACGAGCATGTCGCCGCGCGCGAGCGCGTCGCCCTGTTCGACCAGAGCGGCTTCGCGAAGTACGCCGTGCGCGGAGCCGATGCCCTCGGCGTGTTGCAGCGGCTCTGCGGAAACGACGTCGACGTGCCGCACGGCCACGTCGTCTACACGGGGATGTTCAACGACCGCGGCACGTTCGAGAGCGACCTCTCGGTGATCCGGCTGGCCGACGATGCGTTCTACCTCGTGACCGGAACGGGGCAGCGCGTGCATGACGCGGACTGGATCCTGCGCGGGGTCGAGCCCGGCGAGGACTGCCATCTCGTCGACGTCACGCCGGCGTACTCCGTGATGGGGCTGATGGGCCCCGCGAGCCGCGAGCTCCTACAGGAGCTCGGCGACTCCGACCTCTCCCACGCGGCGTTCCCGTTCGGGACCTCCCGCCGCATCTCGGTCGGACAGGCGACCTGCCGCGCCGTGCGCATCACGTACGTCGGCGAGCTCGGCTTCGAGCTGCATGTGCCGGTCGATCAGGCAGGCCTGCTGTACGACGCCCTGTGGTCGGCCGGCAAGCGGCTCGGGCTCGCCAACGCGGGTCACTACGCGATCAACTCGCTGCGGCTCGAGAAGGCCTATCGCGCCTGGGGAGCCGACATCTCGCCCGACGACACGCCGCTCGAGGCGGGCCTCGGCTTCGCGCTCGCCTGGGACAAGGCCGTGCCGTTTCGCGGTCGCGAGGCGCTCGCGGAGCAGCGAGCCGGCGGCGCGGAGGCGCTCGGCCGGCGGCTCGTGCAGCTGCTCGTCGAGGACCCCGAGGTGGTCCTCTGGGGCCAGGAGCGGCTCTGGCTCGACGGCGAGCCGGTCGGCTACACGACCTCGGCCTCGTACGGCCACTCGCTGGGTGGAGCCGTCGCGCTGGCCTACGTGAGGCACGCCGCGGGGGTCTCGCGCGCGCTGATCGAGGGCGGCTCCTTCGAGCTGACGGTCGCCGATCGTCGCGTGCCGGCGCGCGCGTCGCTGGCTCCGCTCTACGACCCCAAGCGCGAGCGCATCCTGCGCTGATGCTCGAGCGTCTGCACCGTCACCTGTGCGCGACGGCGGCGATCGAGCGCGAGCGGATCGAGGTGGGGCCGTTCCTCGTCACGATCAACCACGCGGAGCCTCTGCGCTTCTACAACTACGCCCTGCCGATCGGCGCGGGCGCCGACCGCGATGACGTGGAGCGCCTCGTCACGGTGTTCCGCGAGCACGAGCGGCTGCCGAGGCTCGAGTGGATCGAGGAGATCGCCCCGCAGCTCGCCGGCGTGCTCGCCGAGTGCGGCTTCGAGCAGGAGCTGCGCACGCCCTTGATGGCCTGTGAGCGCTGCTCGCTCGTGCAGCCGCCGACGCCCGCCGGGGCGACCGTGGCGCCGCTCGCCGATCGCGACCTCGAGGCACGGGACGCGCTGGGACGCACGGCGTTCGGCGAGCCCGCACGCGCGCCGGGAACGCCCGCGCGCGATCCGCGGGTGCGCGGCTGCGGGATCTCCGCCGCGCACGTCGAGGGCGAGCTCGCCGCGGTGGCGACCCACTCCCCCGTGATCGAAGGAGTCTCGGAGATCATGGGCGTCGCCACCGCCGAGCGGTTCCGGCGCCGAGGTCTCGGAGCGGCAGTCACGGCCGCGGCCTCCCGCGCAGCGTTCGCGGCCGGAGCCGAGCTGTGCGTGCTGACGCCGGGGCACGACTCGGCGCAGAGGATCTACGCATCGGCGGGCTTCGAGCCGCTCGCGACGATGCTGCATTGGAGCCTCGCGAGCTGATCCGCCAATAACAGTGCCAGGCACCGATATTGGCGGCGACAACCGAGAGGCCCTGCCAGAGCCGTTGCCGCTCGCCTCTCCACCGCCAAGAGCACCGGACGCGCCAATAAACGTGCCAGGCACCGATCGTGGCGGCGACGACCGAAACACCCCGCCAGAGCCGTTTCCGCTCGCCTCCCCACCGCCACGAGCACCGCACACGCCAATCAAAGTGCCAGGCACCGTTAGTGGCGGACTGACGCCTCCGCCGCTGCCGCCAGCTCCTCCGCCACCGCGGCGAAGGCCTCGGCGAGCGGACGGCCCGCCGGGCCGATCGCCCGCACGTCGCGCGCCCCGAGCGCCGTCAGGGCGACGACGGCCTCGTCGGAGACCTGTCCCCCGAGCACGTCGCAGGGCACGCCCGCGCGGGCGCAGGCCGCGACGACCGCGGCGACCGCCTTGCCGCGTGCGCTCTGGCGGTCGACCGATCCCTCTGCGGTGAGACAGAGGTCGGCGCGCGACAGGTGCTCGTCGAAGCGAAGCAGCTCGAGGATCGCCTCGGCGCCCGGACGCGCCGTCGCGCCGAGCGCGAACAGGGCGAGCCCGAGGCCGCCGGCCGCGCCCGCGCCGGGTCGCTCGGCAAGACCGTCGCCGAGCGCGGCCGCGAGACGCGCGAGCCCCGCATCGAAGAGCGGGACGTCCTCCGCTCGCAAGCCCTTCTGCGGACCGAAAAGCGCGGCCGCTCCATCCGGCCCGCAGAGCGGCACGTCGACATCGTGGAGGACGACAAGGTCGGTCTCGGCGAGACGCGCCCGCACCGCAGAGACGTCCACGTCGAGCCGGCCGAGCAGCGCCGATCCCGAGTCGCCCTCCACGCGCGCGCCGAGCGCGGCGAGCAGACCGAGCCCTCCGTCGACGGTGGCGACGCCGCCGAGCGCGACGAGCACCTGACGCGCCTCGCGCGCAACCGCCTCCAACAGGAGAGCTGCCACGCCGCGCGAGCTCGCGCGGCGTGGATCGCGCTCCGACTCCTCGAGCTGCGCGAGCCCGATCGCCTCCGCAGCCTCGACGAGATACACGCCGTCGCCGAGATCGCCCAGCGTCGCAATGCGGGGTCTCCCGAGCGCATCGACCGTCACGAGCTCGATGCAGCGCGCCCGCCCCGCCCCGACGAGCGCCTGCAGCGTGCCCTCGCCGCCATCGCCGATCGGCAGCGAGATCGGCTCGGCGCCCGCACGCCGAACGCCCGTCGCGAGCGCAGCCGCCGCGCCTGCGGCGTCGAGCGCGCCGCGCAGCTTGTCGGGTGCGCAGATCACGCGCACGTCAGGCGACTAGGTCGAGTTTGAACTCGGCGAGCGATGCGAGCCGCAGGTCGGAGTCGATCTCGACGCCCGTGACCGTCGGCACCACGACGACGATCATCCCCGCGGCGCGCGCGGCCGCGGCCCCCGGCACGGAGTCCTCGAATGCGACCGCACGCTGCGGCGGCACGCCGATCGCGCGGCAGGCCGCGAGGTAGATATCAGGCGCCGGCTTGGGCACGAGGCCGTCCGAGCCGAGCACGGCCCTGAACGGTGCCGGCAGACCGCTCCGCTCGAGATTCCGCCGGACCGTGGCGGTCCGCGTGTTCGAGGCGATCGCGAGCGGGAATCGGCCCGACAGCGAGCGCACGAGCTCGGCGGCTCCGGGCATCGGCTCGACGCCGAGCTCGTCGACCGCCTCGTGGAGGAACGCGTAGAGCTGGTCGACGATCTCCTCCGAGCGCTCGGGCGGCCAGCCGACGGCCTCGCCGAGCACACGCATGGTCACCTCGGCCGACGAGCCGGTCAGCGCCAGGCCGATCGCATCGCTGTAGACGCCGCCGTGCTGCTCGACGAAGCGGCGCTCGGCGATCTTCCAGCGCGACTCGCTCTCGATCAGCAGCCCGTCGAGATCGAAGACGGCGCCGAGCACCCGCTCGCTCACGTGCGCGAGACGGAGAACGCGATCTCGGCGCCGCCCGCGCTGAACGCGAGGCGCCCCGCCTCGCCGTTCTCGAAGCTCGTCGCGAGCACCTCGGAGGCGATCCACGCGGCGTGGGCCGCGAGCACGGCCGCGCCGCGCTCGTTCGCCTCGTAGCCCACGGCGATGCGGTCGGAGACCTCGAATCCGGCGTCCTTGCGCGCGCTCTGGAGGAAGCGAACGATGTCGCGCGCGACGCCCTCGAGCGCCAGCTCCTCGGTGATGCGCGTGTCGATCGCAACGACGAGCGCGCCGTCGGTGACCGCCTCGTAGCCCTCGCGGGAGCGCGTTCGCAGCTCGTACTCGCCGGGCTCGAGCACCTCGCCGGCAACCTGGACGCGGCCCTCGGCGTCGGGCGCGACGCTCGCCTCCGAGAGCGCCACCCGCACGTCCTGCACGCGCTTGCCGAGCCTCGGGCCGAGCACCCGGAAGTTCGGCACGACGTCGTGCGTGACGAGCTCGCCCGCGTCGGTGGTCGTCTCGACGCGCTTGACGTTGAGCTCGCTCGCGATCTCGCCGACGAGCGGCTCGAGCGCCGCCAGGCGGGCGGCGTCGGTCGTTGCGACCATCACCGAGCCGAGCGGCTGGCGGACGCGCAGCTTGGCCTCGGCGCGCGCGCGGTGGCCAAGCTCGCAGACGGCTCGCGCGTCGGCCATCTGCTCGAGCAGGCCCTCGGCGATGCGCGCATCGTCGGGCTCGGGAAAGCCGGCCAGGTGCACCGAGCGCGGCGCGTCGTCGCCGCAGGGCCCCGCCACGAGGTTCTCCCACAGCTCCTCGGCGAGGAACGGCATCACCGGGGCGACGATCCGCGAGACCTGGCAGAGCGCGTGGTGGAGGGTCGCGAAGGCGGCGCGGTCCTCGGCCCAGAAGCGCGGCCGCGAGCGCCGCACGTACCAGTTCGAGAGATCGTCCCAGAACGCCTCGACGGCGCGCGTCATCGTCGGCGAGTCGTAGGCGTCGAGCGCCGCGCGGCACTCGGCCGCGAGCGCGTTGCCGCGCGCGATGATGAAGCGGTCGAGCGGGTGGTCGGACTGCGGGCCCCGGTCCGCCTCCTCCCAGCTCGGCACGAAGCCGGCGGGGTTCGCGTTGAGCACGAAGAAGCGATAGCTGTTCCAGAGCGTCAGCAACCGGCGCCGCACGTCGGTGGCGGGTCCGTAGCCGAAGTTCATGTTCTGCGCCGGCTCCTGCGTGGCGAACAGCCAGCGCATCACGTCGGCGCCCATCGCCTCGATCGCGTCGTCGAACCAGATCGCGTTGCCCCAGCTCTTGTGCATCGGCCGGCCGGTCTCGTCGTGCAGCTTCTCGTAGCCGAGCACGCGCCGGTACGGGGCCTTGCCGATCAGCGCGACCGACATGAAGAGCTGCGAGTAGAACCAGAGGCGGATCTGCTCGCGCATCTCGCTGACCCAGTCGGCAGGGAACCACCGCTCCCAGTAGTCGTTGTCGGGCAGGTCCGCCTTCGTCAGGCCGATCCCCGCGCCGGCGGCATACCCCTCGGGCTCGACCTCGCTGCGCTCCCAGCCGAGCGTCGAGAAGGGGACGATGCCGGCGTCGAGCCAGCAGTCGCCGACCTCGAGCACCCGCGTCGCCTCGAGCTCGCAGTGCGCGCAGTGGATCGTGATCGGGTCGATCCACGGGCGGTGCAGCTCCTCGAGCCCGTCCAGGCCGCCGTGGGCGCGCTCGGCCAGCTCCTCCCGCGAGCCGACGACCGTCATGTGGCCGTCCTCGCAGAAGTAGAACGGCAGGGGCAGCCCCCAGTAGCGCTTGCGCGAGATGCACCAGTCGCCCATGTTGCGCAGCCAGTCCTCCATGCGCTTGCCGTAGTGGGCCGGCGTCCACTCGACGGTGCGCGCGGCCTCGATCATCGGCTCGCGCACCTCGTCACAGCTGATGAACCACTCGTCGACGACGCGGAAGATCAGCTGCGTCCCGCAGCGCCAGCAGCAGGGGTAGCGGTGCGTGATCGGGGCCTCGCGCACGAGCCAGTCGCCGGCCTCGAGCCGCGCGATCACGTGCTCGGGCGCGTCCTCGGTCGAGATGCCGGCGAGCTCCCCGTACTCGCGCGTGAAGAGGCCGCTCTCGTCGACCGGCACCAGCACCGGCGCTGACTCGCGCTTGCCGATCTCGAAATCCTCGGCACCGCAGCCGGGCGCGATGTGGACGATGCCGGTCCCCTCCTCGAGCGAGACGCCGTCGTCGGCGACGACGCGGTGGGCGACCTCTGCCTGGGCCTCCACGTCGTCGAACGCGGTGCGGTACGGCCGCCCCACGAGCGCCGACCCGAGGACCGTTCGCACGACCTCCGCGTCCGCTCCGAAGATCGCCTCGCAGCGCTCCCTCGCGACGTAGTCGATGCCCGCAGCCGTGCGCACGCCGACATACTCGGCGTCCGGCTTGACCGCGGCCAGCACGTTGGCCGGCAGCGTCCAGGGCGTCGTCGTCCAGACCACGACGCCCTCGTCCTGCGAGTCGGTGAGCGCGAAGCGGACCGTCAGCGAGCGGTGGGTCACCTCGTGATAGGAGTCGGTGCCCGTGACCTCGTGCTGCGAGAGCGACGTGCCGCAGCGCGCGCACCAGATCATCGGACGGTGGCCCTGGTAGAGCCAGCCGCGCTCGTGGCAGACCTTGAGGAAGCCCCAGACGGACGAGATGTTCGCGTCGGTCATCGTGAAGTAGGAGCGCTCCCAGTCCATCCACTGCCCGAGTCGCTCCGACTGCTTGGACTGCAGCGCCGAGTACTCGGCGACGCGATCGCGGCAGGCGCGCGCGAAGCGGTCGAGACCGTACTCCTCGATCTCGCGCTTGGAGTTCAGCCCGAGCGCCTTCTCGACCTCGACCTCGACCCAGAGGCCCTGGCAGTCGAACCCGTTCTGGTACCGCTGATCCTTGCCGAGACCCGCCTGGTAGCGCTGGAAGAGGTCCTTCAGAGAGCGACCCCAGGCGTGGTGCACGCCCATCGAGTTGTTCGCCGTGATCGGCCCGTCGATGAACGAGAACGTCTCGTTGCCGGCGTTCTTCGCACGCAGCGCCTCGAACGTCCCCTCCGTGCGCCAGCGCTCGAGAATGCGCAGCTCGAGCTCCGAGTGGTCGGGCTGCTCGCTGACGGGGGAGAAGGCGGGCTCGGTCATCATGGCTGAGCTCCATCGTAGTTGGCCTGTCCTTCGAGACCGCTTGGTCGACGGCGCGACGGACCTCTCGGCGCGATCGGCGCGTAGAGCTTCGAAGCGCCGACCCGAAGGAGCCCTCCGTGCGCCCGCACCTCGTACTGATCGCAGCCTGCCTCGCCCTCGTCCCCGTGACCGCGGCTGCGGACGGCCCGGTGATCGGCCCGAGCGGCGCGCTCGTCGATCAGCTGTGGTCGAGCGACGGGGCCGCCGACGTCGTCGTCACGAAGGAGCTCCGCACGACGCTCGTGCAGGCTCGCAGCGGGATCACGCGCCGGGTGCTCTGGCAGACGAGGCTCGACGGCCTCTGGGGAGCGCCGGCGATCACGCAGTACGGCGATCTCGGCGGGCTCGCGCGCGGCGCGCACACGCTCGTGCTGCAGGCGCTCCCGAAGGGGAGCGAGGGGGTGCGATCGCGCTTCGCCGTGATCCATGCGGAATCCGGACGCACCTCGACGCGCATCGTCGACCTCGCCGGATCGTTCGCGTTCGACGCGCTCTCGCCGCGCGCGGACCTGCTGTACCTGATCGAATCCGTCCAGGACGCGAGCTTCTCGAGCTATCGCGTGCGCGTCTACGACCTGCGCGCGGGCCGGCTCTGGCGCCGCGTGATCGTCGAGCGGGGCGAGTCGCCGAGCGAGCCGATGCACGGCGTGCCGATCGCGCGAGCGACCTCGCGGCGCGGCGACTGGGTGTTCACGCTCTACGTCGGCGCGAGCGGGGGCTCGTTCATCCACGCCCTGCACGCGGCGACGGCGACCGCGCGCTGCATCGACCTCCCGTGGCGGGGCGCATTCCCCGCCTACCGGGTCAACGCGTTCGTCGGCAAGACCGTGCTGACGCTGAGCGACGAGCGCGGAGCACGGCTCGCGGGCGTCGATCTGAAGACCTGGCGCGTGACCTCGAAGCTCGATCCGACGCAGGTGACGTGAGGGCACGCGCTACGGTCCGCCGCGTGAGCCTCCACCCCGCCGCCGCCCTCCTGCTCGCATCCGCCTCGCTGGCACTCGGCGTCTCGCCCGCACTGACCGCTGCGCAGCGGGCGCCCGCGATCGTCCCCGGCCACTCGGTGCTCGGCGTGCAGCTCGGCGCGACGCGGGCTCACCTCGTCAAGCTGCTCGGCGCGCCGCGCCGCGTGCAGATCAACCGCGCGTTCGGCACGCCCGAGACGCTCCTCAGCTACGGCGGGGGCGGCGCGCGGTTCGGCGTGCGCTTCGTGCTCGTCGGCGGCACGGTCTTCCAGATCGTCGTGCACGATCCCGCGCTGCGCACGGCGCGCGGAGCACACGTCGGCTCCACCCTGGCAGCCGTCTCGCGCGCCTACCCGGCGAGCCGCCGCGTCGACGGTCCCGCCATCCGCGTCGGGCCCGCGAGCGGTCCGTTCACGCTCTTCACGGCGCTCGCCGGCGGCACGCGCGTCGACGGCATCATCGTCGCCGCCGCGCTCGAGCCCTAGAACGAGCTGAGTAGGCACTTTGCAACGAGATCGTCGTCCGCGAGTTGGCGTACCGGCTCGCGGCGTCGGTGTCGTCACGGCCGTTTCACCGTGACACGACCGCCACTCACGAACGAACACGCCAACTCACGGACAACGATCTAGTATCCGGCTAGCGGGCATGGGAATCCGACGAATCACCCTGGCCGCCTTCGTCGCGGCAGCAGTGCTTGCCGTCGCGGTGAGCGCATTCGCGGGCCTCGGGAGCGTGCAAACGGTCGTCTCCGGCGGCCTGCCAGAAGACCCCGCGCTGGCGGTTGATCCTGCCGGTCAGACGGAAACTGCGATCCTGTTCCGCGACCCCACCGCCCTGAAGGCGACGACGAAGCCAAGCTGGCTCACCGGGACATGGTCGGCCCCGGGTATCGTGACGTCGACCGGCGTCGGGGATGCGCCGGCGATCGTGTGGGGTTCGGCCTCGAACGTCTTGGCAGCTGCCCAACAAGCATCCTTTGCCCCGTGCGATCCGTCTGGCGCCATCGCGCTGCTCCGGTCGAGCGATGCCGGCGCGTCGTATTCAGCAACGGTGATCGCCCACCCGACCTGGATCCCGCGCGACCCGGCAATCGCGTTTTGGAACGGTGTTGTCTACGTCGCCTACGCGCGCCTCCATTCGGACGGGCCGACGACGTGCGGATCGACATCCGAGATCGCCGTCGCGACGTTCCTGGCGTCCTCGGGTGCCTCGACCGGGGAGTTCACCGTCCCGATCGGAACGAGCGCGACCCGGGTTCGCCGCCCAGCGATCGTCCCGACAGGGCAGGGTCAGATCGTCGTTGCGGCGCACGATCTGACGGGAACGCACAACGACATTGCGACCGTCGCATGCGACGCGGTGTCGGGCACCTGCGCAGCACCTGTGGTCGTCGCCGCCGGCACCGCCTCGGCGAACGCCGCACCGGCGATCGCGTCGTCAAGCGGGCGCGTCGTGGTCGCATGGCAGGCGGGCGATGGAGCCGCGGCCCAGGTCCGCTCGGCGACGTCCTCGAACGGTGGTGCGAGCTTCGGTCAGAGCATTCCGCTGGAATCCGGCACCTCGGCGACGTCCGCCCCGCAGCTCGCGGCTACCTCGCTCGGCCGGATCGATGCCGTCTATCTCGGCGACGGTGGGTTGCACAGCGTCTCATCGCTCCCGGGCGGGAACGCCGAACAGTGGTCCACACCTGTCGTGATCCCGACGTCGGAGGCCGATCCGCTCTCACGCCTCTCGATCGCGACCTCCTCGATCGTCGATCCCCCCGCACCCGCCGCGAAGACGCTGATCGCGTGGGCGACTACCGGCGGCGAGCTCAAGCTCGTCCCGATCGTGCACGGCGCGACGCCACCTGTCGTCACGAGCGGCCAGTCGTCCACGGTTGCAAAAGGCAGTTCCACGGCCCTGCGGATCGAGGCGGTCGACAGCGACGGTGACCCGCTCAGCTATGCGGTGTCGACACAGCCGTCGAGCGCGGGAGGGAGCGCCTCGTTCGCGGACTCCGCCCGTTCGACGATGACGTTCAAGGCGGGCCACGTCGCTCGCACCGAGCAGGTCGGGGTGACGGTCACCGACGTCGGCGGCAAGACCGCGACCGGCACGATCGGCGTGACGGTCAAGAATGCGCCGCCGGAGATCACCTGCACGACGCTCTTCGTGGCGGCCGGCAAGGACCTGCCGATCGACCCGCTGGGGTGTGCCGAGGATCCCGACGGCGACGCTCTCACGTTCGCGCTCTCCGACGCGTCGGGCGGCAAGCTCGCGCTCGCCGACTCCGGCTACACGTTCACGCCGCTCGCCGGCGCGAAGAGCTCATTCCTCCTCAAGGTCTCAGACGACGATACAACGGTGCAGGCGCGCGTCAACGTCGCGGTTCTCAGCACCGACAGCAAGGTGGCGATCAAGATCACCGGCGGAGAGGGCCAGCGGACCGTCTACGCGGGGGCCGCCTTGCGCCTGCGCGCGACGGGCACCGATGCCACGGGACGCTCGCTGCCCGTCTCGTGGGATTTCGGCGACGGCACGTCTCGCTCTCGCGGGCGGAGCGTGACGCACGCCTATGCGCGCCTCGGGCTCTGGTACGTCACGGCGAGCACCACGAGCACGGCCGCGCGCTTCCGCGTCCGCGTCTATCCGCGGCCGTTCGGGCTGGTCGGCGCGATCCGCTTCGCCGGCCGCTCGACGGTGCTCGTCTCGCTCCACTGCCGCGCGGCCGGGACGGTCACGGCTCGCGTGCTCGGAGCAGGCTCGCACGTGCGGCGCGTGATGCCCGCAGGGGCGATCACACGCTCGCTGCACGTTCCCACGGGAGCCCTGGCGGACAAGGGCACGATCACGATCGTCGTCTCGTTCGCTCCCGCGAGCGCGGGTCCCCTCCCGGTGCCTCAGCTCCGGCGCGTGGTCGTCGTGCCGGCGAGCCTGCGCCGATAGCCGTCGATCGCGTCGCGACAGCAGGCGAACGCGAACTCGGTGCTCGCCGGAAGCTCGTCAAGCGCGAAGAACCGCAGCTCGGCGACGTCATCGGCCGCCACCGGCACGCCCTCGTGCACGCGCGCGAGGAAGAAGGCGTTGAGCGTGAAGACGCCGTCCGGCCCGTAGCGATCCGGGATGCTGCCGAGCAGCTCCAGCACCTCGATCTCGAGGCCCGTCTCCTCGCGCAGCTCGCGCCGGAGCGTGCCCTCGAGCGACTCGCCGGGCTCGCAGAAGCCGCCGAGCAGATCCCAGTGGCCCTTGAGCGGCTCGACGCCGCGCCGGGCGAGGAGCACGCGGTCGCGCGCGTCGAGCACGATCGCCGCCGCCGTCGGGCGCGGGTTGAGGTAGGTCGGCTCGCCGCATGCGCGGCACTCGAAGCGAACGCCCTCGGGCTCGCCGAGCGGTCCTCCGCAGTCGGCGCAGAAGCGCGGGACCGCTGCGCTCAGAGCGCGCCGCCGGCGGCCGCGGGCGCCGTCTGGTCGGTGCTCGCCGGTGCGTCCTCGCGCGCGAGGTAGTCCTCGATGGCGAGGACGTTCGCGCCGGCATACTCGATCACCTTGAGCAGCGTCGACATCGAGGAGACCTCCTCGATCTGCTCCTTGAGGAACCACTGCATGAACTGCTCGGCCTGGTAGTCGCCCTCCTCGCGCGCGACTCGCGCGAGGTTGACGCACTGGTCCGAGACGCGGCGCTCCTGCTCGAGGGCGAGCGCGACGGGCTCGGCGACCGACGAGAACGTCGAGCGCGGCACCGACACCCCTGGAACTGCGATCGGCTCCCCCGTGTCGAGCAGGAACTGGATCATCATCATCGCGTGGTTGCGCTCCTCGACCGACTGGCGGTAGAAGAGCGTCGCCAGGCGCGGCAGATCAGCCGCGTCGTAGTGAGCCGCGACCGCGATGTACTGCTGCGAGGCGGCGAACTCGTTGCCGACCTGCTGGGTGAGAAGCTCGGTGAATCGGGGGGCGTTCATGCCGGCAGTCTACGACCAGAGGCGACTGCGACTACCTTGAGAGGCATGCGGAGTCTCCTCGTGCTGGCAGTCATCCCGCTGGCGCTCTCGGCCGGACCGCCGAGCCTTCCAGGGGCGCGCGGCTGCCCGATCTTCCCGGCCTCGAACGTCTGGAACACGCCGGTCGACCAGCTCCCCGTCGCCGCCGACAGCGCGACGCTGATCGACTCGATCGGCCGGGATCGCGGACTCCACGCCGACTTCGGCCACGAGCTGCGCTACGGCATCCCCTACAACATCGCCTCGAAGCGGACGCCGCGCGTGAAGGTCTCGTTCGAGTACGCGGACGAGTCCGATCGCGTGCGCTACCCGATCCCGCCGCATCCCCGCCAGGAGGGCGGCGGCGACGCTCACATCATCGTCGTCGACCGCAACCGCTGCCGGCTCACGGAGCTGTACGCCGCAGAGCGCGTGAACGGGCGCTGGAAGGCCGGCTCGGGCGCCTCCTGGAACCTGCGCTCGAACAGGCTGCGCCCCGACGGCTGGACGAGCGCCGACGCGGCCGGCCTGCCGATCCTGCCGGGACTCGTGCGCTACGACGAGGTCGCGCGCGGCGAGATCCGACACGCCATCCGCTTCACCGCCGGGCAGACCCGGAACGCCCACATCTACCCCGCGCGCCACGATGCCGGATCGAGCGACGACCCCGCGCTGCCGCCGATGGGCGCACGCGTTCGGCTGCGCGCGAGCTATGACATCTCGAAGCTCCCGCGCCAGGCCCGGGTGATCGCCAAGGCGATGCAGGTCTACGGCATGATCCTGGCCGACAACGGCTCGAACTGGTACTTCTCTGGCGCGAGCGACCGGCACTTCAACGACGACACGCTGCACGCGCTCGACGTGATCACCGGCAAGGACTTCGAGGTGGTCGACACGTCGAAGCTGCGCAGCGGCCAACCATGAGCCGCGACGGCACTTTAGAAGCTCTCACAGAATGATTCGTGAATGGCTGGCGAGTGGCTCGCCAGGCATCGCGAGGCATTCTGTGAGAGCCTCTTACTCGGGCAGGATCGCCCGCAGGTCCCACGTGCGCACCGTGTCGGGACGAAGCTGCAGCAGGACTCCCGGCTTCGCCGCTCGCTGAGCCGCGAAGGCATCCCCCGCAGCGGCTCCGAGATAGCGCGACGCGATGCTCCTTCTGGCCTCGCCGACGTCACCCGGCCTGAGGACGGCAGCTCCGCGCGCCTCGACTCCGCGAAACGGCCGGATCGCCTCGAAGACGACGAGCACGACGCGTGGATCGCGGGCGAGGTGGCGGACCTTCACGTCCTCCTGCGCGATCACGACCTCGAAGGCCTCGTCGGCAAAGCGAAACCAGACCGGCGACCCGAGCGCCGACCCGTCCTTGCGATAGGTCGTGAGCACGGCCGGCGAGGGCGCCTCGAGCAACGACCCGACGTTGGCGAGCTCGGACGAGTCCACGGCCGGAACGGTACTCGAACGGCGCCCCGGTAACTGGCTCTCATGCGGCGGGCGGATCTGCCGATAGCGGTCTCGTGGACTTCAATCCCGCACTCTTTGCAACCGCCTTCGGCCTGTTCGCGCTGCCGATCGGGTTCCTGCTCGGCTGGACCTGCCGGCTACGCGCCGCGGTGGCGGTGCTGGCGAGCGCGATCGTGCCGATCGGCGCGGCGCTCTTCCTGCGCAGCCAGCCGCCCGACGAGAGCCTGCCGTACGGACAGAGCATCACCGACGACATCTCGAACGCGTTCTGGGCGGTGGCGGCGACCTGGTGCGCCGCCACGCTGATCGGCTACGCGGTGGCCTACTTCCTGACCCCGCACCGGCAGGTCGCGAAGGTCACGCCTCTTCGAGCAGCCGACGATCGCTCCGGCGGCGCGTCCGCCGATACGCAAGACCGCCAAGCAGCGTGACCGCGAGGAACGGCCCGGCGACGATCGCCAGGTAGAGCCCCGCGCGACCGACCCGTCCGAGCACGGCGAGCGCGCGATCGGTCGTCTTCCCGAAGGCGCCCGTCTGAGGCTTCGCCGCGATCGGGCCCGAGCCGGTCACGAGCTCGAGCGAGAAGCGCGCGAACGCGGCGCGACCCTGGGTCACGCGCAGGCCCCGCAGCACGCTGTCGAGCCCGACCCGCGCATCGGCGAGGACCGACTCGAGCTTCGCGCGGTCAACCGCGGAGAGCGCCGGATCGAGCAGCCTCGCCTCGGTCAGCGCGAGCTTGCGCCGCAGCGCCCGCACGCGGTTGGACTGGCGATCGACGGTCGGCTGCAGGTCCTCGATCGCGATGCGCTGGCTCGTGATGTGCCCGAGCGAGCTGAAGCGCGCGAGCGCGTCCTGGGCGCGAGCGACGGGCACGCGGAGGTCGATGTAGGCGTGTCCCGATCCGCTCGCGGGCAGCTGGAAGTCGGTCGAGGCGACCGCGCCGCCGAACCCGCGCGTCGCGCGGATGACCTCGGACGTGCGCCGCGAGAGCGCGGCACCGTCGCCGACCGCGACGCGCATCGAGGCCTGGTAGTCCTGCGCCCTGCCGACCTGCGGAAGGGGCGCGAGCGCCCGGGATGCCGAGTCCGCGCTCGTGAGCGGGACGGCGCCAACGGTCTGGTAGGTGGCCCCCTGTGCTTTCTCGGAGGCACGGTGCGTGCTCAATCCCTGCACGGCTACGGGCGTCGAGGAGGTCTGTCCTTGCACGACGTATGCCAAGCCGCCGATCGCGGCCGCAGTCGCCAGCACCGTGCCGAGCCGCGCGCGGCGCGTGCCCGGCAGACGCAGCGCGAGGCCGTGGCGCTTGAGCGCGGCCGCGGGCGCCGCGTGTGCGAGCACGCGCTCGCGCAGCGCGTCCGGCGCCGAGACAGCCCCGAGCGCGAGCTCGTCGAGCAGCGCGGCGATCCGCCGCTCGCCGCGGTCGGTCCCGCCCTCGCCGCGCAACAGCGCTTCGATGCGGTCAGGTGCGATCGGCGAGCTCATGGGTCTCCAGCTCCTGTGCGAGACGGCTGAGCGCGCGCGAGAGGCGCGTCGAGCAGGCCGTCGGGGTGATTCCAATAAGTCGCGCGGCCGCCGCGGCGTCGAGGTCGAGCAGCACGCGCAAGGCCACGACCTCGCGGTCTCCGGCCGAGAGCGAGCGAAGGGCGGCCTCGAGCGAGGCCGAGTAGCCGTCGCAGAAGCCCGGCGCATCGGCGGCGTCGGAGGCCGGCTGCGCGTACGTCTGCTCGCGCACCCGCCGCCGGCGCTCGGAGCGAAGATGGTCGAGCGCCGTCGAGCGCGCGATCGCGAGCAGCCAGCCCCGCGGGCCGGCGCGGCGCGGGTCGAACCGGCGGCGCTCGCGGAACGCGCGCTCGAACGTGTCGGCGGCGAGATCCTCGGCGAGCGAGCGATCGCCGGTGAGGTACGCGAGGTAGCGGAAGACGTCGTCGAGATGGCCGCCGACCAGCTCGGCAAAGGCGTCGCCGTC
Source organism: Actinomycetes bacterium (assembly GCA_031361905.1). GTDB lineage: Bacteria > Actinomycetota > Thermoleophilia > Gaiellales > JALYLC01 > JANLRV01. The sequence continues at coordinate 2,802 of JANLRV010000054.1, read as the reverse complement.
GGCTCCTGGGATGGTTCCTCGCGCGCTCATCGTCTGATCTACGCCACGGCTCGCTGATTCGTCACACCGAGAGGACCGCGGCGGTCAGCTCGGGCCACCGCTCGATCCACCAGCCCGAATAGGTGCTGCGGTTCGCGAGCGCGACGAGGCCGAGGTCGCGCTCGCGGTCGAGCCACGCGAGCGTCCCCGACGCGCCGAAGTGCGAGGCGGCGGTCGGCGAGAGCCCCACGCCCGACCAGTGGGGCTCCCGCCTCCCCCGCACATCGAAGCCGAGCCCCCAGCACAGATCGGGCCACTCGCCGACGCCGGCCACGACGCCCGGCAGCTCGCCGAACTGGCACGCGAGCAGCTCGTCGACGGTCTCGCCCGCCAGCAGGTGCCCGGCCGGCGTCTCGCCGCCGGCGAGCAGGCACGAGAGCAGACGGCCGTAGCCGGGCGCCGTCGCGAATGCGCCCGAGGACGCGCGCGGCGCGCTGCGGAACGCCTCGGAGTTGAACAGCTCGCGCTCGCCGGACGTGCCCGGCTGGTAGACCGTCGCGGTCCGCTCGGCGAGCTGGGCCGGCAGGCCGTAGACGATCTCCCCGCCGAGCGGCTCGAGCACGCCGCTCCGCAGGTACTCGGCGAAGGAGAGGCCGCTCGCCCGCTCGATCTGCTCGGCGGCCAGGCGGTAGGCGCGGTTCGAGTACGCGCGGCGCGTGCCGGGCGGGAACTGCGGCCGGTCGTCGTCGTCCGAGACGCCCGAGGCGTGCGAGAGCAGGTGGCGGAGCGCGTAGCCGTAGGCGACCTCGGCGTCGAGCTCGACGAGCCCCTCCTCGACGGCGACGCAGACGGCGACGGCGACGATCGGCTTCGTCAGCGAGGCCAGGGCGAACAGCGTGTCGGCCTCGACCGGGCGATCACCTCCCCGCAGCGTCACGCCTGCGACGTGCTGGGCAACCGGCCCGGCGCGCGAGACGACCGCGACCGCGATGCCCGGCACGGCGCCTTCCTCAACCCAGCGATCGACGAGTGCAAGAGCTCGCTCCATACCTCTCAACGTTACGGATGTGTTGCAGCGCGTGAGGAAGCAGCAGATTTCGGTGCGATCGGCGGGCGTCCCGAAAAATCTACTCGAACCTCCTGGTACACTCCGGGGCACGGTAGTGAACTTTCTGATTCGGGGAGGGTCCATGACGACTATCAGCGCACCCGTCACTGATCGGAGCGATGCCGACCTCGCTGTTGGATACCGTGCGGCGCTTCGTCGGGCCGCCTCTGCCGCGCGTGAAGCGGCACTGCTCGGGGAGATGCTCGAGGCGCGTGGCGCCTCGGCGATCATCGGCGACGAGAGCCTCGAGGTCGAGGAACTGCTCGTCGACGCCGGCCGCCGCAGCCTCGAGACGGTCGATCAGCCGTACTGATCTCGTGTTCTCGGGACGCTAGAACGTCCCGAATCGCCCCCAGAGGTCGCGAACGGCGTTGAGCCGGTCCTCGTCGTGCACGCGTACGCTCACGCTCGCCGCGAGGGCCTCGATCGCGTAGAGCGGGCCGATCGCGCTCGGGAACGGTCCGGGGCTCAGCGGCGAGCAGCTGAGCACGTGTGCGACGCCCGCGTGCGCAGCCTCGTCGGTCAGCAGCGTGACGCTCGCTCCGGCCTGCATGAAGTAGTCGACGACCTCCCCCGTGAGCCGCGCGTACGGCCGGAACGTGAGCGCGACGAGCCGGTCTTGCGGTGAGACGTCGAGCAGCATGTCGGCGACGGTCGCGGAGCCGAGCGCGAGCAGCTGCACGTTCTTGACGAGCGGGCTGAGCAGGAAGAAGAGATACTCCGCGAGCCCTGCCGACTTGCGCTGTCCAAGCACGTAGGTGCGACCGCCAGGCTTGAGCAGCTGGTCGGCGACGGCGTCGATCTCGGCATCGGAGAGCAGCCCTCGCGTCGTCGTCAGCGCGCTCGTCCCGGACGCGAGCCAGCGGTCGAGCACGTGGCCTCGACCGGACGGCGGCTCGCCGTTCTGGCGGGTCAGCCGCGCGCGGGCCGAGTACGCGAGCGCGTCGCGCAGGCCGGCGAATCCGCCGAAGCCCAGCCGGGTGCCGAAGCGAACGACCGCGGCCTTGGAGACCCCGACCTTGCCGGCCAGCGACTCGGCCGTCTCGAACGGCGCCTCATCCTCGTGCTCGACGATCCAGTCGGCGATCCGGCGGTCGTTCGGCGAGAGGTGATCGAGCTGCAACCGGATCTGTACGGCGACATCGTGCGGTCGCAAATCCGGCGGCGTCATCGCGCGGGACTGTACCAGCGGCGGCGCACCGGGCAGGCACCGAGCGACTGCAATAACCCCCGTCCGGGCGATGCAGAGACGGCCCGGAGGTGAGATAACACATATGTACGCCTGAGCGAGGGAGGAGCGCCACAGCATGAGCACCGCCGAGTACGACCCGCAGAACGACGACAACCTGTACTTCGCCGACGCGCTCGACGAGGACGTGACGGTGGTCGGCTACGCGGCCGCTGCGACGGTCGTGTTCTACCTCGTGGGCCGCGGGCTCACCGCGCTCGGCGTGTCGGGATTCGTGATGCTCTCGAGCCTCAGCGTCGTCGCCTCGATCGGAATGCTGTTCTCGGCCTATCTGCACCACGAGTGGGAGCGGCCGATGGGCCGCCTGGTCAGCGTGATCGGCACGTTGCCGCTCTGGCTGACGCTGCTCGAAGCGTTGTTCTAGACAAAGAAGCCATACCCGAATGCCTCGCGGCGTGTGGCGGCGTCTCGCTGGCGCCTGTCGTGTGATCTAAGCGCGCGCGTACGGCTCGAGCACGTCGCGCGG